>NZ_CAXSTD010000004.1:0-275078 GCF_964240315.1 Blautia sp. Marseille-P2398 | reverse complement strand
GGCAGCCAATACTGTGACTGCTTTATAGTGATGCTTTCATAATTGTTGAAAACATTTGTTGTCAAGGTTCAGTTTTTGGCTACGAGTTTTATTTTCGTAGCAATGTACTGATGAAGGAGGAAAACTTGTCCTTCTTATTAACACTGACAAAAAAGGCAAAAAACAGGCGCATCAAATGAAATTTTATCAAAAATATTTTACAAGCTGCTTTAATCCACGGCGGATACTGTCTCGGACACGGCTTGGATCTACACCTTCTACTTCGGCAATTTCATTTACCGTCATTCCCAGATAGTATCGGGCATAAATTCGCTTTGCCTGTTTCTCCGGCAGCTTCATCACAGCGGCATAGACCTGCTCCTGAAACTGTTTTTCCTCCAGAAGCATCTCCGGTGTTTGCGGCTTCAACAGCACCGCATTTTCAATGCCATTCTCGCAATCCAGAGAATACTGTGCTTTATAACGATACATCTTTCGCTCATACGCAGTCTCCGCACGTTCAGCTGCTCGAATAGTTTCCATTACTTCCTCTGTCACATCTATAAAAAAGTCTGTTGGATAAACATCAGGATAAAGTTCCCGAAGGTTAATTTTCTTCATTATGTACCTCCATTTCGATTCACGGGTGATTGACGGGTGAATCGAATGGAGGCGGGGACCGACACCGGCAGACAACCGGATCATCTCCGAAAAAAAGGCAACAAAAAACGCCAGATTTCCGTGATGGAAAACTGGCGCGCCAAGAACAGCCACGATTGTACTTAATTACATGGAACGATAATGCCGATACAATGCTAAACTTGCCCGGAGGAGGAGCAATGCTTTTTTTAACTGATGTAGATCATGTGAGCTTTGAAAAAGTAAAAGGGGCACGGCAAAATAACCTCCAATCGGCTACCGTGTCCCTGCAAGTCGTCATTGGTTTGTGTGTAGGCACAAAGAAACGGCGGCTCTGAAAATCAAAGCCGCCGTTTCAAATGGGCATGAAAATATGTCTGCTCTACGACGGCTTTTTTTCTTTTGCCGTCGTCCGGCAGAGTATTATTCAATATTTAATTCAATGTTTCCAGTGAAATTCTCACATTCAATACCGATATAGTTTCCACCTCCAGGGAGTGTAATTGTATCACTATATGTTCCGGTTGTTTCAAACAAAGTGACTGCTTCATCAGCTCCAGAAATCCAAAATACTTTTGCAGTTCCCTCCGTAACCTCCAGCGCGCAGTCAATAGACAGATCCTTACCAGCTTCACGCTTTATGGAAGTTCCGCCGAACAAATACTCTGTATCTGAAAAATCCTCATAGTTGGCTGTATAGCTTCCTGTATAATCATCAATTCCTTTTTCTTTCGTACCTTGTAAGGATGAATTTCCGGTAAGCGCTATGGAACCAGCAGACTGAACAATATTGTTATACTGATCGAGAAATTCGTCTTTTGTACAACCTGAAAGCACAGAAGCACCCAATAGTATCAGGCATAATGATAAAACTATTTTCTTCACAGCTATCACCTTCCTTTCCTGCGTACAGCACACTTTCCTTTTCCCTTGGCATTTGCCTGTTTACGGGATTTCATTTCTTTTTTGTTACTGGACATCAGTAACAACAGCACCGCCCAGAGAACCATGATGCCAACCCCAATGACCGCCAACAAAGGGGTTGAGGATGTGGTTGTTCCGGCATATTCACTCATGTCAAATCCCACTAAAATCAGCGCAGCAGAGAACGGATAGATGCTGGCAAGGATACCACTTTTGAAAAACAACATGCTGTATCCAAGAAAGAACGCCAGAATGGAACCGCCCAGATATGCCCCTCGGATCTGCCCAAAAATCAGGATCAGCGGCATACAGACCAAATAGGTCGTCAGAGCCGCTAACACGATCTGCGTACCTCCATGAAAAAACACTTCCTCTGTCAGTCCCGATAATCCAACCGTCAATCCAGTAATCAAGGTAATGCCAACGCTGTATATTCCCAGCAGAACTGCAAGCATACCGACTAAAAGTAACTTAGCTCCCAACATTTTCGGCATAGAAACAGGAATTGTCATGATGTTTTTCAGTGTATCATGAGTGGATTCTCTGTCTATAAGCCATCCTCCGATCATTACCAGTGAAATTGGAAGGAATATCTGAGTGTTTCCCCAAACAACATTTTCAAATAGTGCAGAAAAATCATAATTTGGATTTCGGTACTCTGCCTCCACAATCAACTGACTTCCATACTGAACCAAAGGACAGAGTGCAAGCGCCACCAGCCCTACCAAAAGAATCTGGCACCGGCGCAGTTTCAGTAATTCCGATTTTAATAAGTTCCACATAGTCACACCCCCTTAAATTTCCTGTCGCCGGTAAACAAATGCAATCAGCGCAAGAAATACAATGGCTTCCACAATAATCACACCGAATACCTGAACACCATTCAGAAAATACGGACTGACCCGTTCCAACAAATCTGCTAACTCCGCACTGGTCTGGCTTTGGTCATAAAATTGGAATGTCCAGCGGAAGGCCAGCGGCCCCGGAAACAGGGTTCCTATGTTCAAACCAAAAGGCTGTGTGAGAAACATATCGTTCATGGAAAGGATATAATTCGCAATCGTATAGAAAAAGGTAATCACGACAGACACGATATAGTTTTTATTAAGAAGAACAACGAGCAGAATACAGGGAAGTGCGCCCACCCACATAATCAGCCCTTCTTCAATTCCAACGCCAAACAAGGTCCAAAACCCAACCGGTTCCCAACCCTGAAACAACAAAACCGCAAGATTTACCAATCCTCCAACTGCCATAAAGCCAACGGCAAACAACAGTAAAACCAGCATCTTGGACAACACCAGCTTGGTTCTATTTACCGGTACGGTAACAAGGTTTTTCAGTGTGTCATTATCAAGTTCCTCAAACAACAGATTCGAAGCCAGTATCACAAGAAGCGGCATCAAAAGCAAATATGCACTAAGCTGGAATAGGCTGGACATCACTCCATTTACAGCATCCACATCAGTGTTTACATCTGCCAGAAAGAAAGCATAAGCCAATGGCATGAAAACAGAAAGCAGTAGGGAAATAAATACCAATGGCTTCCGTTTTAATTTCAAAAATTCGCATTTGATTAGTTTAAGCAATTCCTTCTCCCCCTGTCACACGCTTGAAGTAATCTTCAAGACTTTCTTCACAAGTATGCACCTCCGATACCTCCAATCCGTTTTCTACAAAGGCAGTTACAATTTTCCCCACAGGCAGATCCAGGTTGTGCAGGCGCAGATTGTGGTCGTCCTGTATGGAGAAATGGTTTTCATGGAAATTGCGTTCCAAAATTCTTGCCGCCTGTGCAGTATCAGAGAGCGTAAAACGGATATGCTTACTGCTTTTTTGCTCCAGCTCAGCAAGGCTTTCTTCTTCCAGCAACGCGCCGTGGTCGATAATTCCAATATCGTCAGCCAGCAAAGAAATCTCCGAAAGAATGTGACTGGAAATCAAAATAGTTTTTCCTCTTGCGTCGCAAAGCTCCCGAATAAAGGAGCGTACTTCTGCAATACCGATGGGATCGAGGCCGTTGATCGGCTCATCCAAAATCAAAAGCTCCGGATCGTGCATAACGGCAAGGGCGATGGCAAGCCGCTGCTTCATACCAAGAGAATACTGTGAAAAGAGCTTTTTATCTTTGTAGGGCAGTCCTACCAGATTCAGAGCATCTTTGATAGCATGATTGTTTGGTACGCCCCGCAGAGTAGCAAAGATACGCAGGTTCTCTGTGCCGGTCAGATTGGGATAAAAACCGGGGGACTCAATCAGGCTTCCGATACGGGGCAACAGCTTCTTTTCATTCCCTTGCAAAGACTTTCCCCAGATTTTGACCTCCCCGGAAGTCGGCTTCGTTAAGCCCAACAGCATTTTCATGGTAGTGGTTTTTCCGGCTCCGTTTCTACCCAACAGACCATAAATTCTCCCACGCTTGACATGGATATTTAAGTCAGCCACACTCTTTTGTGAGCCGTATTGCTTTGTCAGATTTTTTGTTTCAATGATATAATTTGTATCCATATTCAAAACCTCCTGTTCTGTAAGGTATTCTATCATGCCAACCTTGCATTAACCTTGCCGCAACCTTGCATTAACCTTGCAATTTGAAATCCAGTAAAATGACAAAGGCTCCCGCCATAAAGACGGGAACCCGCTTAACTCTCCAAAGGAAAAAGCAACATAAATTCAGTTCCTTTTCCCGGCAAACTTTCAACTGTTATACTCCCACCCATCTTTTCTACAAGCTGATGGACAATAGAAAGACCAAGACCGCTTCCTTTTTCAGACCGTCCTTTGTCACACTTATAGAGCCGTTCAAAAATGTGTTTCAAATCTTCCTTCTCAATTCCTACTCCATTATCCGCCAGCAACAACTCCATGCTGTTTTCCTTCTTCGACAGGGAAATTTTAATTTTGTCTGCATGGCTGTGAGCGATTACATTTTGAATGAGATTATTGACAATCCTCATATAGCTGTCCATATCCAATCTTACCCGGACAGGATGTTCGGGAATATCAATGTCATACTCAACCTGTTTATCCTCAAAAATCGGTATCCAGTCAATGAGGATATTTCTTGTCAGCTCTGCGGCCTCAACACTCTGGATCTCCAAAGCAAACTCGTTGGAATTTAACTTGAACCAGTCAAAGAGTACATCAATATATTCTTTCAGATCATGGGCTTTCCGACGGGCGGTTTCAATATAATCATCCCGGTCTTTTCCTGTGACCAGTCCTTTGTGTGCAGCGTCAAGATACCCAAGCAGAGTAGTAAGGGGCGTTCGCACGTCATGGGAAAGGCTCGTCATAAGCTGGCGGTTGGTTTCTTCTGTCTGCCGTACAGTTGAAAGTCTGCTTTCATAGGCCACAACGATCTCATTGATTTCATAGGCAAGAGGTGCTGTCAGTTCATTTGTTGCAGATAGAATACGCCGGTTGCCATTTCCGTTTTTCACATCAACCAGCACATCGGTCATTTCTGCTATTTGTTTTTTTACACGCCGAACGAGAACGATGGAAGTCAATACAGCCCCAACAGCAATCACAATGGACAAGAATACGATAATTTCCATGCTGACTACACCTCCTTATTAAACCGGTAGCCAATCCCTTTGACCGTTTGTATATACTTTGGGCTTGAAGGATTGACTTCTAATTTTTTACGAAGTCGGCTGATAATCGCCATAATGTTACTGTCATCATAGAAATATTCTTCGCCCCATACTTCCTCATAAATCTGCTGTTTGGTCAAAATTTTCCCTTGATGTTTTGCACAGTACAGGAGCAAATCAAATTCCTTTGGGGGCAGTTCAAAAGTGCCGTTTGATGTAGTAACAGAACGATTTTCAAGGTCAATCTGCAATCCGTCAAAATTTAGCTTTTGTATGGCTCCAGCTTGCTGATTAAAGCGAGTGTAGCGGCGAATAAGAGACGCAATACGGGCAATCAGTTCATCCATATCAAACGGTTTTGTAAGATAATCGTCCGCTCCGGCCCGTAAGCCCCGTACTTTAGAAATGCTGTCATTTTTAGATGTGAACATCAAAATCGGCAGACTGTTCTCTTTGCGGATTTCTTCCAGCGTTTCAAAGCCATCCATACCAGGCATCATCACATCCAGCACCACAAGCTGATACTCTTGCTCTCTTAATTTTTGTAAGCCCTCTTTTCCGGTATTACAAAAATCAGCTTCTATGTTTTCTGCTTGTACGCTACGTTTAATCAAAGCGCACAGTTCTCTGTCATCATCTATAATCAGGATTTTATTCATGGTGCAACCCCTTCCCTTGTTTTGTCCTTCCATCAATCGGCTTTTCTGCGTTCTTTGGGATCAGCCAAACACCAGCCATCTTTACAGCGCCGGGGATACGCCCAGCAGCGCAATAGTAATTTACTCTACGAGGTGTCACGCCCCATTTTTCGGCGGCCTCTTTTAGTGTCATATAATCCATTATGCACCTCCACAGAGTACATTATAGTTCTTTGTCTCGAACAATACAAGTTTATCACCAACCGCAGCTTTATATAATCGGCATAATCGTACAGTTTGTCAGGCATAATAAGGTCATTCCATCATATAAACCGGAACGATACAATATTGAAATAAAAAAGGACCGATAACCACAAGTGAATTTACCTTGTGTATTATCGGCTCTGCGTCTGTGCGTCTGGCTCTTTGATAACAGTAACTTCTAAGCATTTAATATTTACAAGAAACTCTTTTTTGCATTTTGGACAAAACAATGGAAAATTCTCTAAAACCGAATCTGATCTGATTTTCGTCCGAGTTTTGCTCCCGCATATTGGACACAGCACCCAATGTTCATGCTGCATGGCACACCTCTTTTCCATAGATAATTACTTTGTAACAATGGGTTTTCCATCCTTATCAATTAAAGGGCAAATGCCAGCGCCTGCGCCAAACTTCGCAACAAGATAATTGACACCGGTTTCTTTATCTACTACCACATAAAACCCCTTTACACTACCAGCGGTTTCCGTAATTTCAAATCTCTTATTTTCCATATAGATACCTCCTAACCATTCAAGAAGATCAAAGTTCTTGCTTTGCAAAAATACGATAACTGATTTGATACATCACATAGCACCATGCCAACGCCAGAAGTGGCGAGCAGCAGAGAAGAGTAAATACAATCTGGTCTGTCAATGCAACTCCCAGCATAGTAAGAAGCTGATATATTCCAAAACAAATCCCTACCGGAATGAGGAATGATACTAATAGCAGAACACGGCCTTTTTCCGCACCAAACTTAAACACAAGAGGGATTGACATACTTCCAAAAATAAGGGAGATCACCCATGCAACGAGTGTCAAAAACAGAAGTTCTCCAATTCCTGCTACGTCAAGCGCGATTTTATGTGTGATTAGGCCACCGATAAAACCAATAATCAGCCCCAAAAGGCTGCCAATGGCACAGAAGATAGCCAGCACCATAAATTTCCCGGCCACCAGTTCTTTCTTTGAAACCGGCATTATCATAGCATACCGTGTCCATTTGGAACTGTCATCAAAAGAAAAGGTTGTTACAATCATCATGCTGCACAAAATCGCACATACAAAGATATAACCCTCTACGCCGGAAAATGGAATAAGTGCAACGGCAAAAACCACAAGGATGAAAAGCATAGATTTCGCATTGTGGCCGATATTAAATAAATCTTTTAGAACAAGGCTTTTCATTTTGCTTGATCTCCTTTCACATACAACAGCAGAATATCATCAATGGTGGCATCATCCACTACGGCATTTTTATATTTTTTTCTGACCTTTTCCTTGTCCGCCACCAGCACATTCCATTGATAGTCGTCCTTACGGTAGGTCAAAACTTCTTCTTTGTCGAGCTGGTCGAACAAGACAGCACCGCAACGGACAATACCATAACGGTAACGAAGTTCATCTTTTGTTTTGCAAAAAAGAACTTTGCCCTGATGAATAAAAGTAATATAGTCTGCTACTTTTTCCAGATCCGTTGTGATATGCGAGGACATCAAAATAGAATGGTTTTCATCTTGAACAAAGTCAAGAAATACATCAAGAATATCATCCCGCATCACAGGATCGAGGCCACTTGTCGCTTCATCCAAAATCAGCAGTTTAGGCTTATGGGAAAGGGCAACGGCAATGCACAGCTTCATTTTCATTCCCTTGGACAAAGATTTAATCTCTTTATCCGTAGGAAGCTGAAAGCGTTTCAGATAGTCTTGAAACAAATGCGCGTCCCATTGTTTGTAGGCAGCACCAGCAATTTTTCCCACTTTGGCCGGTGTAAGAGTTTCATAGAAATTGATACCGTCAAAGACAACGCCAATGTCCTCTTTGAGCTGTTTAGAGGACGACAATTCTTGCCCCCAAAAAGTGACAGTACCATCGTCCTTACGGATCAGGTCAAGAATGGCATTGATGGTTGTGCTTTTTCCAGCTCCATTTTCGCCAATCAATCCCATGATCGTTCCTTTTGGTACCGAAAAAGAAACATGGTCTAACTTGAAATCGGCGTATTGCTTTGTCAAGTTATCAACCCGCAAAATAGCGTCCATAGTTAATCCTCCTCTTGATAAAACATCGTCAGTAATTCAATCAGCTTTTCCAACGATATTCCACTTGTCCGCCCAATGTCGGCGGCCTCTTGCAAATGTTCTTCGGCCAATCTCTGCTGTTCTTCCTGATAAAAGTCTTTGTTCTGTGCCGATACAAAACTTCCTCGGCCTACCGTCGTTTCGATAAAACCATCCCGTTGTAAATCTTCATACGCTTTCTGAACGGTAATAACACTCACATGAATGGACTTTGCCAGCGCCCGCATAGAGGGAATGGGCTCGCCGGTTTTTAACTCGCCACTCATAATCATTGCTTTTATCTGCGAAGTTATCTGCTCATAAATTGGCTTGCTCGTATTGCTGCTTATGATTATTTCCACAACGCCCCTCCTTTGTCTTATAGTGTACTTATAGTACAAGTACATTATAGTCTTGTATGTTTAATTTGTCAATATACTGGTTGAGGAAATGAAATACTACCTAACATCAAATTTCATTACATTCCCATAATTCAACCCGAAATGTACAATGATATAGGGTGATATGAGAATGAACCAAGATGAAAGAAGGTTTGACTTTCATGGGCTCGGGCTCGCTTTGAAACAGGCCAGAGAGGAAACGTGATTTTGGCAAAGCTACTGCTTGAAAAACCAGATGTATTGCTATTAGATGAGCCGACAAATTTTCTTGATAAAGATCATGTTTCTTCACTCAAAGATAGCTTTACAAAATACACCTCTAAGGCTACTACAATAGGTAGGGCGCAAGGTCTTATGCAGAAGCACTTTGAGACCTTGCGCCCTCTGTTATTCTACCCTAAAAATACTTTGCCAGCTGCTTCAGACCACGCCGGATGCTGTCACGGACACGGCTTGGATCTACACCTTCTACTTCGGCAATTTCATTTACCGTCATTCCCAAATAGTATCGGGCATAAATTCGCTTTGCCTGTTTCTCCGGCAGCTTCATCACAGCGGCATAGACCTGCTCCTGAAACTGTTTTTCCTCCAGAAGCATCTCCGGTGTTTGCGGCTTCAACAGCACTGCATTTTCAATGCCATTCTCGCAATCCAGAGAATACTGTGCTTTATAACGATACATCTTTCGCTCATACGCAGCCTCCGCACGTTCAGCTGCTCGAATAGTCTCCATTACTTCCTCTGTCACATCTACAAAAAAGTCTGTTGTATAAACATCAGGATAAAGTTCCCGAAGGTTAATTTTCTTCATTATGTACCTCCATTTCGATTCACGGGTGATTGACGGGTGAATCGAATGGAGGCGGAGATCGGCAGCGACATACTTCGGGAGCTTTCCCGAAAAATCGACAGAAAAAAGCGCCAGCTCCACACAATGGGAAACTGGCGCAACAAAAATAACCATAATTCTTCTGTTTTAATTGGAATGATAATGCCGATAGATAATCATATCTCCCCAGAGGAGGGGCAAGGCTTTTTTTAATTGGTGCAGCTCATGGGTGATATGAATGACAAAAATTGACATGGCGGTATCCTCCTATATACCGCCCTCTTGATTGCATGAGCATCGTTGGAAAAGCAAAAAGAAACAGCGGCCTTGATCTACTCAAAACCGCCGTATCAGCTATGTGGGTTTGCATGGGAAATGATCTGCCCGTCAGCGGTTTTTTTCTTTTCCCCGCTGTGGAGGCAGATGTTTCTTATTGATTTACCACAAGCATAAACTACAAATGTTACACAAATGTCCGAGGTGCCTTTGATTTCGACAAAAAAACAGGCTGAATTGTTACAAAGCTCGGACATTTCAAAAATTTTTTGAGAAATGGCGAAAAAAGCGGGGCAGCACACGCCGCCCCGCCGATCCCATACGGTTATTCCATCGCCCGCATTTGTTCGATCAGGGATTGCTTTTTCTGTCTGCGGATTGTCCATACAGACAAGATCAGTTCCATTCCGAACAATACCAGAATGAACAGTCCCATTTCCAAAACCGGGAATTTGTAAGGCACTACATTTCCGGCAAAAGCTCCTATACTCATTTTTCTGCAAGCAAAGATGGAAGCCGGAAGCCCAACGATCAGCGTCGCCAATGTTGCAAAGAGCGCATAGCACAGCCCCTCACAGATGTTCATTTCACATAGCTGTTTTTGTGTTAGGCCGATAGAACGCAGAATACTGTTTTCCTGCTTTCGGGCTATCTGGTTAGAGAGTGTCGTATTGATAAGGTTGATAACGCCAAAGAGAAATACCAACCATGAAAGTATCTCCATACTGCCAAACGCAAAAGAATTTGTCATTTCTTCATATTCAATCACTGTATTGATTTCATCTAAGGCAATATTACTATGGCTGGCAACAATATTTTTCAATTCAGCTCCCACATAGTCCGTTTTTTTCGGATCGTTTACAATGCTCCATGAATAGTCGAAAGAAGCGATTTCCGGGTGCAGTTCATGGAACAATGCTTCTGGTGCGAAAAAGAGTACTCCATCGAGGGCCAGTTTTCCATGCCCGGAAGGCGTCTTGTTGGAATCAAACAATCCTGATACAGTGACGGAAACAGGCGGTTGCCCCTCTCCAAAATAAAAGTCAACTGTTGAACCAACACCCATATCCTCATTCTGCTTTAGCACATTATAGTCAATTACAATACTACGGGAATCTTTTGGCATCGTTCCTGCTGTCAGAGCCGCTTCAACTGTTGCATAATTCTGGTCGGTCAGCATATCACACATACCACCGCTTTGGTAAATGTCCGTCTTAAGGGTTGCATAGAGAGATTGTCTGCTTGGAATTATATCTGTAACACCATCAATAGATAAGATTTCCTGTTTTAATTCTTCATTCAACGGATTTCCCGCTGCCATAACCTTTTCTTCTGTCATTTCAGAATCCAAATAAATTTTATAGTCGCCGTCCGGGAAAAACCGTCTTGCAAGCGCCTCTGGAGAACGCAGCAAAACAATGGAGGATACCACAAGCAGAATAATTCCGCCCAAACTCAATGAGGCTACAATAGCAACGGTCTTTTTTCGGTCACGCTTAAAATTCGCAATTCCCATTGAAACAGGATTGAGCTTGATATTCTTTTTTCGGCTTCGGATGTCCTTTTGTGCCGGGGTAAAACGGACGGCTTCAATCGGGGAAATCCCTGCCGCAATTTTTATCGGCTTACGGATGGAAACAGATACCATGATCCAACTGCTTATGAGTGTCAAAATAATCGTTGCCACATAGGAAACAGCATTAAATCCCTTGGGAAACAAAAGAAAACCGCCGCATACACCCAGCACTGTACCAATCAAAATCCCGATACTGCCGAGTTTACGCCCCTCCCGCTTTACAATCCGCTTGATTTGCTTTGGCGTTGCACCAATCGTCCGAAGCTGCCCGTAGCTCTTGATTTTGTCATTGATGGAGATACGGAAGATACTCTGGATCACAATATAGCCGCCGATCAGAACAATGGCAATCACGCCAGCCATCAGTGCAAAATCAAAGGATTTAGAAGCATAGGCAAAATACTTGCTGTTCATTTTGGGCATAGGAAGCTGATATTCCTCCGCAATCTCCCTGCAATAAGAGGTCATCAGTTCTTCGCCCAACTGGTCGCTGTTTTTGAAATGGACATAGGCGCGATAGCCAGTCGGGTCAAACCCTTTCCATCCTGTCAGGGCAGCGTTGGAAAGAATGATAGCGCAGGTATTCGCTTCTTTTTCATTTACGCTGTCCATAATGCCGGTAACGACATAATCACCATGAAAACTCTCTGTATCTAAGGTCACAGTGTCCCCGATCTTGGCATTGTTTCCATAGGTGGAAAGAAAGTATTCGCTTACAACAACTTCATTTGCTTTTTCAGGAACCCGGCCCTCTAACAACTCCATCTGCGCCTTGGTAATCTCCATCATTTGCGCGTCGCAATACACATAAGACGCATGATAGCCCTGTTCTGAAAGCTCCTCACCCAGCATATAGTAGCCGCCTACGCGCTCAAACTCCGGCAGTCCTTTCAGGGTTTCAATGTCGTTTTCCTCTACGCCCAGCCAGACCGCCTCATAAGTATCGACAACCTGATTGCGCTGCATTTGTGTCAGGGAGGTAGACACAATTCCCGTAAAGCAGATCAGAAATGCCGCCAGCGCAACGGCAATCACCACCATCAGATTCCGGCGCTTCTCGCTTTGCAAACTTTTCTTTGCCAGCTTCTTTGTAATGGCGCTGGTATCATTCTCAAAAGGCCATGTCATAGCCTGCCACCTCCTTACTCCACAATCTTGCCGTCCTCAATGCGGACAATCCGATCTGCAAGACGGGCTATGTCGTCATTGTGGGTAATCATCACAACAGTTTGCCGGAACTCTGCACTGGTGCGCTTGATAAGCCCCAGCACCTCGGCGCTGGTCTTGCTGTCAAGGTTGCCGGTCGGCTCGTCGGCCAGCACAATAGCCGGTTTGGTAATCAGGGCGCGTGCGATAGCCACACGCTGCTGCTGGCCGCCGGAAAGATTGTTCGGCATATTTTTCAGTTTATCTTCCAGCCCCAGCAGGTGAACGATCTCGTCCAAAAACTTCTGATCCACCGTGTCCCCGTCCAGCTCCACCGGCAGGACGATGTTCTCATACACATTCAGGATAGGAACAAGGTTATAGTTCTGGAAGATAAAGCCGATGTTGCGGCGGCGGAAGATGGTAAGCTGTTCGTCGTTCATTTTCGACAGCTCTTTGTCCCGGACAATCACATTGCCGGAAGTAGGGGTGTCCAGCCCGCCCATCATGTGAAGCAGGGTGGACTTGCCGCTGCCGGAGGTTCCCACAACGGCCACAAATTCGCCGTCATTTACAGAGAAGTTCACGCCGTCAAGGGCGCGGGTGATATTCGGCTTTGTGCCGTAATACTTTTTCAGATCAATCGTCTGCAAAACGCTCATACTCAAAACTCCTTTCAAGGCTTTCTGCCTGTTGATAAGGTCATTGTAAAACCCAAATGTCCGCGAAATGTTACA
The DNA here is from genome assembly GCF_964240315.1 of Blautia sp. Marseille-P2398. Classification (NCBI taxonomy): domain Bacteria; kingdom Bacillati; phylum Bacillota; class Clostridia; order Lachnospirales; family Lachnospiraceae; genus Blautia; species Blautia sp. Marseille-P2398. The sequence goes on along the minus strand of NZ_CAXSTD010000004.1, from coordinate 262,007 downwards.
GCGGCCAAAAAATTTCATCGAAAATCGGGGTGAAATGTTACAACGCTCGGACATTTCAAAATTATTATTCAACTACCCTTAATCGAGCTACAATACTTGTTTTTCTAAAATAGCGAAACGAAACATGAGGAACTATAATCGCCACAACGCAAATAACAATTCCCTCTAATATCAACGGGAAAATCGTAGGCTGTATTGTAAACAGCCATAAGTCAGGTTGATTAAAGAAAGTAGGAAGAATTGTATTTGCAACAATAAGAGAGAGAGGTAAACCCATTACACAAATCAGAAATGCGTAAAACAATCCCTCCAATACGGTCAATTTGTTAATTTGTTTTTTCGTCATTCCGATGCTCTCTAATGTAGCAAATTCCCGTTGCCGGTTTATAATGCCCGTTATAATGATGTTGGAAAAATTCACAAGCCCGATACTTCCTAATAGAAACCCAATAAGGCCACCTATGATAAAAATAGTTTGTTTTAATCCATTCATAGTTTGTGCCAATGTTTCAGACGATGCGTATTCAACGGTAGGCAAAGAATTGATGTACTCGGTCGCTGGCAAAAAGTGTTCTTTTTCCACATCAAACACATAACTCATTATGGCTGGATTGTTATACAATTCCACAAACATCTCATTACTCATATAGAAAATAGGACAATCGCCGCCAACATCAGTGTAGCCAACATTCTTACCCGGAGATTCTACCAATGAAAAATCAACCACTGCACGCGCAATTACCGAAACCGTTTTATAAGGCAATCCATCTTTGTAAATGGTAACTTCCTGATTGAGCGGACAAAGAAATTCAGGAGATTCATTTGGGTTGATCGCTGAAATTTCTATAACATAGTTTCCACTTTCCAAATATGAGGTTAGTTGCTGTATATCTGTTTCTCCCTCAATGAAATTCAATTTAGGAAGTATTGATTTTTCTACCCCGTAAATATTGCAAAGAGGTCGATAATCAACACCGAGTTTTACTGGATAAGTTCTGCCATCAACCATACCACTTCGTATAAGGTGATTATCTTCTGTGTATTCGTCTAATACTTCCGTGACCAAACTACCATAATCATAAGTAACACTGACATCATCCAAAGTGTTTTTATAAATTCGACTTCCGTTCAGCACAGGAATATTATTTTCAATATCAGATATGATTTCATTACTAACAGAATCATCTTTAAATCGAAAACCTTGCACATTAGAAAATGTGTTTGGGCTTGCCACAACAAAATCAAATGAGGTAACAGAAGATACATATTTTTTAACATCAACACTATTTCCGATTGCGATTGCACTGTTTAGGAGAATAATGCAGAGTATCATGGATAAGACGATAAATATGGTACGCTTTGAATTTCTTCTTAAATTTCTCCATGCCATTTCTGTTATTCTATTCTTAAACGAAAGACGATTCTTGTTGGCACTATGATAATTGTCTTTTTCATAGTATCTAGTTGCCTCAATGGGCGAAATCGTAGCTGCAATTTTGAATGGTTTCTTTATGCTCACCCAAACAGTAATCGCACTAAATATCCCGGCAACGACAAAAATAATAGGATTAAAACTCAAGTTCACAGAAAGATTGTGATACTCGCCTTTCATAAAATTAAGAATCCACGGAAGCATAAGTATTCCTACTATATATCCTAAAATCAACCCAATAGATATACCAATTATAGACAGCCAAAATGCTTGCTTATAAACAATTCGCTTGATTTGCTTCTCCGTTGTTCCGATTGTTCTTAATAAGCCATATTTCTTTATTTCTTGAACAACAGAAATCTCAAAAATATTGCGAATGAGCAAATAGCCCGTTATTACAAAAATCATAATAAAAAACAGGGCTGCTATTATGGCAATCCAATTTACAGATGTACCAGTGGACGGGCTGGTTCCCCTAATTTGCAAAATAGTTGTCTGTATAGACTGGATCGCTCCAACACATAAAGTCGTTACAGAAGTAAAAAGCATTGATGTTAAAACGATTGCTATTACAGCAACAATATTTCGTAATTTGTTGGCTTTGAAGCTTCTTTGCGCCAGCTTCTTTGTAATGGCGCTGGTGTCATTTTCAAAAGGCCATGTCATAGTTGTATCACCTCCATATTTGATAAGGGTATTGTAAAACCTAAATGTCCGCGAAATGTTACAGCGGCCAAAAAATTTCATTGAAAATCGAGGTGAAATGTTACAACGCTCGGACATTTCAAAAAAATTTACGGCGGGCAGCCGGAAATGGCCGTCCGCCGCGTTTTATTTTGTAGGCAGCATAATAGAAAATTCCGAACCCTTGCCCGGCTCCGAAACCACTTTGATATAGCCGCCCTGCCGCGTTACAATCTCGCGGGCCAGATACAGTCCAATGCCCACGCCCTGCTGTTCGTGTACTTCTTCCTCACGATAGAAGCGCCGAAAGATGGCAGCCTGATTGCTTTCGGAAATGCCCTTGCCGGTGTCGACTACTTTGATTTCCACATACATTTCCCACAGTACCACCGACACAGCGATTTTCCCGCCTGCCGGGGTGTACTTCACCGCATTGTCCAGCAAGTTAAAGAGGGCTTCGGATGTCCACTTGCTATCATGGGAAAAAGTCAAATTCTCCGGGCAGTCCACGGACACAGCGATTTCCTTTTTCTCCGCTGCATACACAATCCCACTCATGGCCTGCGCCACGGTATCAAAGAGGCGACCCGGTTTCTTATCCAACTGGATCACGCCCGTTTCCAGCCGTGAGGTTTTCACAAGGGCCTGAAAGAGAAAGTCCAGCTTATCCGTCTGGCTGCGGATTCCCCGGATAAAGTCGGTGCGCTCCGCCTCGGTCATGGGCTTTTCCAGCAGGGTGTCCGTCGCCATTTTCAGATTGCTTACCGGCGTTTTCACCTGATGGGAAATATCCGATACAAGGGTCTGTAACTCCTGCCGTTCCTCGTCCACCCGGCGGCGGTTCTCCTGCATGATCTGGTAAAGCCTTGCCAGCCGGTGTCCGATTCTGGCAAGCTGGGTTTCGCTGTCCTCTGGCCGCTGGGGCGCTTCATTCCCGGCGATCATGTGGTCTAAGGTCTGGCACAGGTCAGCGGTAAACTGCGACAGCCGCGTTCCAAACGCCTGCGTCAGTACAAAAATCCCCACAAGGGCGCACAGCAGCAGCGCCCCGCCCGTCAGCAGCACCGCAATCTGTTTTGTCACAAGAAACAGGGCTATGGTGATCCCGGACATGGAGAAGGCAAGCCCCATTGCCACCCGGCTAAACAGCCGCTTTACCGAGAGATTTTGAAACTTCATTTTGCCTCACCTCCCGTCCATTGATAGCCCATGCCGTAAACGGTCTTGATGTAGGGCGCGCCGCCGTCGGATTCAATCTTGCTGCGAATCCGGCTGATGGAGGTTGTCAGGGTGTGTTCGTCTACAAACCGCTCGTCTATATCCCACAGCCTTTCCAAAAGCTGCCCACGGGTCAGCACTTGCCGGGGATTTTTGCGGAACAGGTTCAGCATTTTGTACTCCATCGGGGATAGGGTCAGGGGCTTGCCGTTTAGGGAAGCCGTCTGCTCCGAGAAGTCCAGAAACAGCCGCCCGTCGTCGTAAATGTCCTTAGCCGGTTTGTGGTGTTCCAGCATGGCGAACATGGCTTTGATTTTCCGCTGCAAGGCCCCGATCACAAAGGGCTTTGTGATGTAGTCCACCGCGCCCGCCTCATAGCCCCGTATCTGGTCGCTCTCCTGATCGTTGGCGGTCAGGAAAATTACAATGGTGTCCGGGTGCTGGGGCTTTATCAGCTTGCACAGCTCAAAACCATTTCCATCCGGCAGGTTGATGTCCAGCAGCACTAAATCAAATTCCCGGTGGCGGATGGCGTCGGCTGCGGTTCTGGCATTTAGGGCAGAAGTCACGCCGTAGCCGTCTGCGGTCAGGTTATAGTCTAACATCTTATTCAAAAAACTGTCGTCCTCGACAATTAAAATCTGCTTCATATCCTCACTTCCTTTGCTTTTTATAGATAGTATAACAGGCAAATGTCCGCGAAATGTTACAGCGGACGGATTTTTTCAAAAAACTTTCCATCTATATTATAATTTGATCCAGTTAGTGCTACAAGGATGGCATTCAATATTTACAGCTAATTAAATAGAAAAAGATTCCTGCTTTTTTCACTCAAAGATAGCTTTACAAAATACACCTCTAAGGCTACTACAATAGGTAGGACGAAAAGTCTTATGCAGAAGCACTTTGAGACCTTGCGCCCTCTGTTATTCTACCCTAAAAATACTTTGCCAGCTGCTTCAGACCACGCCGGATGCTGTCACGGACACGGCTTGGGTCTACACCTTCTACTTCGGCAATTTCATTTACCGTCATTCCCAGATAGTATCGGGCATAAATTCGCTTTGCCTGTTTCTCCGGCAGCTTCATCACAGCGGCATAGACCTGCTCCTGAAACTGTTTTTCCTCCAGAAGCATCTCCGGTGTTTGCGGCTTCAATAGCACCGCATTTTCAATGCCATTCTCGCAATCCAGAGAATACTGGGCCTTATAACGATACATCTTTCGCTCATACGCAGCCTCCGCACGTTCAGCTGCTCGAATAGTCTCCATTACTTCCTCTGTCACATCTACAAAAAAGTCTGTTGTATAAACAAAGTGTCACAAAGTAAATGATATAATCTCGCAGGCTTCTGCGGATATTTTGAATTGCTAACTTCCAGTACATATCTTCCTCCCATCACCTTACGCTATCGGAGTTGCTGCGAATCGAACGCTGGAACAGCAGCCATGTACTGAGAAAGTAGCAGCTCAGCAGCAAAGCGAAAATCCCGACAATGATACCTATTTGCCGCATCAAGGCTCCGCAGCCAATATAAGCTGAGATTTCAGCAGAAACACTTTGAAGAAAATAGCCAATCACAATCATTGCTACAACGATTGCCGCTGTGATCGGCATCCCAAACCAAACACCAAGCTGTTTTAGAACCAAAGTATGCAGGTCCTTCTCTTCCACTCCCATTTTTCGCAGAACCGAGAATCTGTAGTTGTTTTTTTCTGCATCTAGGAGCTGCTGAAGAGCCAGCACGGTAAGACACATCACCATCAGCACAATTGCACCATAGATCAAGGACGCTTTTAGGATAAAGTTAAGGGCGATTATACGGTTCACTTCCGTAGTACGGACAGTTGTACTGTATCCTGCCAGATTGTCTTTATCAGGATCTTCTGGATAAGAACGCCCAAGAAGCTGTTCCAGCATTTCTGCCGTTTTGAAGGGAAGCGGATATTGGGTCATCACAAATCGGTTGCTCTGTACCGGAAGCAGGACTTGCGCTATCTCGTCCGGTATGATATACACCACATCTGTATATAGATTATAGATGGATTCCCCCACAGGTTCCTGAAACACTGCATTCTCACTGAGTTTCAGAGTGCCTGCGTCCGTTTCCAGTAAAGTATGCTCAGCGATGTAGTTTTCAATATCCTTGTCCTCTGCCGCACTATGCCAGTGGGTAGCAAATTCATCCGTTTTTAAAATAATAGGTTCATATCCCAACATTTTCCGAACAGCGTTATAATCCTTCAGTGCAATCGCCAAGGGAGGAAAATCGTACTTTACCCGCTGGTGAAAGTCGCTTTTTTGAGGAAGATATTCCGAAAAAGTCAAATCGTCCTTTATCTCTATGTTGTTTTGTTCTATGAACGCAGTAATTTCCTCATAGTCTGTATCCGGAAGATTTTCCACTTCATAAACATCGTTGTAGCGGCTTGAAATTTGAATATCATAGACTGCCCGACTATCCAAATAGCCCAGACTCCATCCTGTCAAAACTGGCGCAATGACAAACAAGCAGATAGAAAAAGTCAGGGTCACACAAATGATCGTCATCGTTTTCGTATTGGTAGCCAGCTTAGAGGAAAGCTGTCCAAACAGAAATAAACTCGTATTGTGATATTTGCGGGACACTTTAGACTCCTTCCAGTATAGGAGCGCCGCATTCGATAAATACATGACTGCGGAAATGATAAACAAAATATCCGCAACCCCAAACAGCAAATATTGATTCAGAGTTGGGGCGTCAAATCCAAGGAAGTAGGCTTTTTCCAGTTCTGCGATGGAAAAAATCGGAATAGCGGTCAATACAGCACCAGCCAGAAGCCCGCAAAGATATGGGGAAAATCCTATTTTTCTGTGTAAAAAAGAAACTGCAATTGCCCAAAGCAGCGTCACGGCAGGGAAAAGGACATTCCCCCAATACATGAGCTTTACAGGAAGTGGATATCTGGGGTCGAAGTAAAAATGATATTTTACAGCACCTACCTCCAGCATCCACAGCAGCATAATGCCATAGAAAATACAGATCATCGGCATCCATCTGCTTTTATGAAGCGGTTTTTCATTCTGACGGTTTGCCGTCATAAGCTCAATAATCCTGCTTTTGTTGAGAATTCTGACATTCCCGACTCCAACCAGAATCTGGCAAACAACAAAGAAGCCCACGGTCAGCAGCACGGTATCTGGAAAAAAAGACCAAGAAAAAGCGTAGGGTTCCCCAAAAGAAGCAAGCAGCATAGCCGTAATGACCTGAGAAACGACCATCCCCAGAAGGATTCCCACCGACACAGAGAATATGAGCAGGAAAAAAGTCTCTCCAAAAAAGAGCAGTCCTATGGTTTTTTGCTCCATTCCCAGGGTTGCCTCAACTGCAAACTCCGATTGTTTTTTTCTCAGCATGAAACGATTGACATAGTGGATCAGAAACAACAGAAGCAGACTAATCCCGCAAATCGCCAGTTTCATACCTCCAGCCAGCAGGGAAATATTATATTCCGCACCAATGGTCGGATGATAATGGGTGCTGCTGATAGACAAAAACGCATAGAACAATGTGACACAGAGTGTCATGGTCACAATATAAATCAAATAGTCCTTTCCTGACCGCTTTGCATTTTTGAAAATGAGTTTAGTGTACATCATTCACACCCCCTCCCATCATGGTGAGGACATCCAAAATTTTTTCAAAGAAAACCCTACGAGAATCACTGCCTTTGAGAATTTCCGCGAAGATCGCACCATCTCTTAAAAAGAGAATACGATTGGCATAGCTTGCCGAAAAAGCGTCGTGTGTTACCATCAGGATTGTGGCGTCAAGGCTTTCGTTAATACTCTGGATTGTGGAGAGCAAGGCTTGTGACGAGTGACTATCTAACGCGCCGGTAGGTTCGTCCGCCAGGATCAACTTTGGCTGGTTGATAATAGCTCTGGCACAGGCACACCGCTGTTTTTGACCGCCGGACACCTGATAGGGATATTTATCCAGAATATCCGTGATATTCAGCTTTCCGGCCATTTCCCGCACCCGCCCATCAATCTCACCTGCAGGAACCTTGTTGATAGTCAGTGCCAAGGCAATGTTTTCCGAGATTGTCAGAGTGTCCAGCAGGTTAAAATCCTGAAATACAAATCCAAGATTCTCCCGACGAAACCGGGCAATCTGTTTTTCGTTGATTTCCGTCACATCGGTTCCGTCCAGATAGATATGTCCCGCACTGACGGTATCAATGGTGGAAATACAGTTGAGCAGGGTAGTCTTGCCGGAACCGGATGCTCCCATGATTCCTACAAATTCCCCCTCCTGAACGGAAAAGCTGATGTCCTGAATTGCTTTTGTAACATTCCCGCCATTTCCGTAATATTTTTGGATATGATCCAGTTTCAAAATTTCTTTCATTGTTATCACCTCTGATCTCTATTGTAGAATAAGAGTGGCTTCGTTTGTATCAAGTTTTCTTACAAAGTTCTAACAAAAATGTAAGAAGTGCAGGAACGCAATCAGCCCTGCACTTCATGGATCAGACAGTTGATGTGAAACGCCAGGGAAATGGCGGTTCCTTGTTCCGATGATTCTGCCGCAATGCCAATGCCCAGCTTTTCACAGAGCCGTTTGCATAGGTACAGGCCAATGCCTGTGGACTGCTGAACCATACGACCATTCTGACCGGTAAATCCCTTTTCAAAGATACGGGGCAGATCGGACGCAGCAATCCCGATTCCATTGTCCTCCACGACAAGAACAACCTGATCTTGCCGTTTATGAGTAGAAATGCGGAGAACCGGTTGTTCCGTACGATACTTGACCGCATTGGCAATCAGTTGGTTCAGAATAAAGCGCACCCACTTTTCATCTGAATAAACCGTGTCCTGCATTTCCTCCACTTCCAGACGCATACCACCTTGGAGCAGCAGATATTTATTATCTGCAATCGCCTGATGCACCACTTGGGACAGTGCCATTTCCCGGACAGAATAATCTTTCTCTGTATGTTCACTGCGGGCGTAATAAAGAGCTTGTTCGGTAAAGCGGTTGGTCTTTTCCAGTTCCAGCAGAAGTTCCTTTGTCCAGTCCGTCCGGTGGTTTTCACATAGGAGTTTCATGGCAGTAATGGGCGTTTTGATTTCGTGAATCCATTGCTCAATGTATTCTTTGTACTCCAGGCGTTCCCGCTCGACTTCTCCAATCTGTTCCAACATGGATTTTCCAGCCATTTTCAAAAGCTGATAGTAAACCTGATCCTCGGCCTGTTCCGGCAGCTCCATCACTTCGGAAATGAGGTATCTTTCGGAAAGCTGCTCCGCCATATCCAGAAGTTTTTTCATCTGCCGCTTCCGTTTCCAGTAAGTGAGGACAAGTCCCGTCAGCAAAATCAATGCCCATACAATCAGGATCAATACTACTGCGGAAACCGAATTGCCGCACACCAGCAAAAATACAGTGAGTGCAGCCATACAAACAAGGTTCGTCAGCAGAAATGGTAGCCTGTTTTTCCAATATCGTCTGCTGTTCATATCGTGTACCCCTGTCGGTGCTTTGTCTTGATAAAATCCGTCAGACCGATGCCCGCCAGTTTTTCCCGGATGCGGTTGATATTGACGCTCAAAGCATTGTCATCCACATATAGCTGATTGTCCCACAAATACTCAATCATATCTCCGCGAGAACAGATTTTTCCACCGTTCTTGAACAAATAATAGAGAATTTTCAATTCGTTCTTAGTAAGTTCTACGCTCCGTCCATTATAGTCCAAACTGCTGGATTCCAGATGCAGCACCGCATCTCCATAGACGATCTTCTCCTGTTGTTGTGCGGGATAGGTTTTCTTTAGCAGAGAAGCAATTTTCGCAAGCAGGATTGCTGTGTTATAGGGCTTCGTGATAAAAGCGTCTCCACCCAACATAATGCTATTCAGCTCGTCCATATCCGTGTTGCAGCTTGTCACAAAAATGATCGGCACTTCGGAAAAGGTACGAATTTTAGAGCATAAAGCAAAACCATTCTCTCCGGGTAACTTAATGTCCAACAAAATCAGATGTGGCTTTTCATCCTGAATCTGTTCTGTCACAGTAGAAAAATTCCTTACTCCAAGCGTTGTATATCCATTTCCATTCAATAAAGTTTGTAATTCTCCCTGTATCACAGGATCATCTTCAATTATCATAATTTTAGATAGTTTCATGCTTTCTGCACCTTTCCTTGTTTTGTCCGGCCATCAACTGGCTTCTCCGCAGTTTTAGGGATCAGCCAAACACCAGCCATCTTCACAGCGCCGGGGATACGCCCACTGGCACACAGATAATTGATCTGCCTTGGGGTAACACCCCATTTTTCACTTGCTTCTTTCAGCGTCATATAATCCATATAGTTTCCCTCCAATATGGTTTATTATATTTCCTTTGCTCGAAGAATACAAGCGTGCAAATGGGGCGCAAGGCCCTGTGCCAGAAGCATTTTGAGACCTTGCGCCCCATTTGTAGTTCTATCCTAAAATACTTTGCCAGTTGCTTCAGACCACGCCGGATACTATCACGGACACGGCTTTGGTCTACGCCCTCCGCTGTGGCGATCTCACTCACACGCATACCCAGATAATACCGGGCATAGATCCGCTTGGCCTGCTTCTCTGGCAGAGCCATCACAGCAGCATAGAGCTGCTCCCGCAGCTGCTTTTCCTCCAAAAGCATTTCCGGTGTCTGGGGCTTCATCAGGATCGCATTTTCAATGCCGTTGTCGCAGTCCAGGGAGTAGTACGCCTTATAGCGATACATCCTCCGGTCATAAGCAGCTTCCGCACGCTCAGCGGCTCGGATCGTCTCCAGCACATCTTCTGTTACTTCTACAAAGTAATCATTTTTATAAACATCGGGATATAAGTCCCTAAGATTGACTTTCTTCATTATGTACCTCCATTTCAATTCACGGGCGATTGACGAGTGAATCGAAAGGAGGCGGGGATCGGCAGCGACATACTTCAGGAGCTTTCCTGAAAAATCGACAATAAAAAACGCCAGCTCCCCGCAATGGGAAACTGGCGCGACAAAAACACCTACCATTCTGCTGATTTAGGCGGAACGATAATACCGATAGGAAGTCATACCTTCCCGGAGGAGGGGCAAGGCTTTTTTTAGCTGGTGCAGGTCATGGATGCTGTGAAAATAGGCAAAAATAGACACGGCGGCAATCCTCCTATATGCCGCCGTGGATTTACACGGTGTTAGATCGTCGTTGGTTTAGGATAGGTGAAAAGAAACGGCGGCTCTGATTTCTCAAAACCGCCGCCAGAGTATGTAGAGTAAGCGCACAAAATCAACCTGCCCAGCTACGGTTTTTTTCTTTCCCCATTGGGCGGGGCAGGCTCTCATCGTATATTGAAATAAAAAAGAACCGATAATCACAAGTGAATTTACCTTGCGTATTATCGGCTCTGCGTCTGTGCGTCTGGCTCTTGGACGATGGATAAATTTAGTTTTCTTACTGTAATCAGGGTTTCATGTTTGCATTTAGGACAATATAACGGAAAGTTTTCCAATACTGTATCATAGCGAATTTTTAATCGCGTTTTTCTGCCGCAAAAGGGGCATAAAATCCATTCTATCTTCATGTTATCTTCCTCTGTGCTTGGCTTTCTTCTTTTCCTGCCGTATGGCAAACTGACGGTCTTTCTCTGCCTCTTTCTGTTCACGGCTCTTGGCTTTACGTTCCAGCTTACATTGCTCATGCTGGAGTTTCAACGCCTGCTGTGCCTTTGTGCCAACGCCTTTATCTTGCAGTTGACTTTGAATTTCGCGCTGCATTCGTTTGGGATTGAGTTTTCGCTCTATGAATACTTCAGCCTGGATTGGGGGACTGAATTTCAACTTATGCCAATTCTTCAGCAGAAACTCATAGACCTCATAGTCTTTGGGTTCTGAACCAAAAGTGATTTTACACACCTCGTATTTACCGCTATCCGTTCTTTCATATAGACCGATCCAAAATGGAGCTTCAAACAGGATGGTCAAACTACTTTTGAAGGCCGTGCTCATTCTTTTAAGAACTGTCCTTCAAAGTGATCCAGCCATTCCATAAGGGCTCGATAGAGAAGCTGCTGCTGCTCAAAAATCGTTCTCCCAACCAAAGGAATGTCTGCAAATTCGCGCGCATAGCCCTCGTTAGCTTCAACCGAGGATTGTATGCTCCGGCGCAAAGTCGAAACCAGCTCCAACGCTTCGGCTTTGTCCATCTTGTTCAGATTGGTAATGACCACATTGAAATCGAATAGCAGGGGGACTGGACCAGCGGCGCAAGCGGCCATCAGTTCCTTAAAATATGCTCTGCCCTGGTCAGTAATAGAATAAATAGCCTTATCTGCAAACTTATCGCCCTTGACAATATTGCTATGCAAATAACCTTTCTCACTCAACTGGAGAACCTTACGATAAATAGAAGGTACGCTTATTTTTGTCCATCGTGGAAAATGGTGGTACTCCACATCTTTTTGAATATCATAAGCGCTTTGCGGTTTTTCCAATACAATACCAAGTATGACTAAATCGATTGACGACATAACTACACCTCCAACTTTTACTATTATCAACAGTACTATTGTTGATAGTAAAAGTCAAGGAGAAGTACCTTATATTTCCGAATTGGACATAGCCTGTTTTTCAGCCATAGACAATTCCCGATGAAGGTGTAACGCCATAAATACAGTGATTACTACGGAAATTACATCTGCGATGGGTTGGGCATATAGGATTCCGTTCATTCCCCATACCATAGGCAGCAGCAAAATGACAGGAACAAAGCAGACACCTTGTCTACATGCTCCCAAAAAGAAACCTGCCGCACCTTTACCCAAGGCAAGGAACAAAGAGGAGTAAACCGTGTAGAAACCAAAAAGAATGAATGTGATCCCATTTGCAAACAGTGATTTTTGACCCACTAAAATCATTTGATTATCTCCCTCAGTAAATTGAGAGATAATCTGCATAGAAAAAACGGCCATCACCAAGCCTACGACTAAGCAGAAACTTGTAGACCAAATGATTGAGGTTTTGATTGCTTCGCGCAGGCGATCAAACTTCTTTGCCCCATAGCTGAATCCAGCAATAGGCTGGAACCCTTTCAGAAATCCAAAGACAACAAGAGTTCCCATAGAAGTAACTCGCGTAACCGCCCCCATGCCTGCAATGACCGAATCGCCATAATTGCTGGATGCGCGGTTAATTAGCGCAATCGAAAGACTTGTTAGCAGTTGGAACACCAAAGTGGGAACTCCAATTTTCAAAATTTCCGTTATCATTTGCCTCGTAGGAGAAAACTCTTTTATGCTGAACGAAAATACGCTTTTTTTGCGCAGAACATAGGTAAGATAAACAAGCGTGGATACCATTTGCGAAATTGCTGTGGCGATTGCTGCACCTTCTACTCCCATGTCCAAAGTATAAATGAAAAGAGGGTCTAATCCGATGTTCAATACGGCTCCCAATAGCAAGGCACACATGGTCGTTTTTGCTGCACCCTCGCTACTTACAATATTGTTCATTGTTACATTAAATACATTGAAAACACAGGACAGCACATAAATTCTTGCGTATGTCAAGGCATACGGCATAATTGTTTCCGTCGCGCCCAACATTACCAAAATTGGTTTAAGGAAAATCGCAGAAAGTAGGATGATAATAGCACCAATCAGAATACTGCTATACAATGCGGTGCTTGCCACTTTATCGGCGGTATCTTTATCTCCGCGTCCCAATAGTCTTGACAGATAAGATGCGGCTCCGTTACCGAACATAAGACCTAAACCAACCACGACTTGTCCCAACGGAAATACGACAGAAATAGCACCCATTTGACTTTTGCCCAAGCCACTCACAAAATAGGCATCCACCAGATTATAGAGTGCATTGATCAACATCCCAATCATAATCGGTATGCCGAGAGCCATCAGAGCTTTGGGGATAGGCGCACTGCCCAAAAGTTCAAGTTTGTTGTTGCGTTCATTCATTGTTAATACTCCTTTCGCTTCTTTAAGTGTAATTTATAGTAGTATAAATTATAGTATACTACCGTATAAATCATACTACTATAATTTATAGTATATGTCAAGAGAAGTCAGGCGTTTTATCTTGACAAAGAGTATAAAATCTAATACTATAATTTATAGTAAATTTGACAGTATTCTTTCATGCAGAAAGCATAGTGAAAGGGTGTGATTCCACATGGCAACCATAGATTTAATCGTGTTGGGAATATTGAAAAAGGAGCCAATGAGCGCCTACGATATTCAAAAGTTAGTAGAATATAGAAACATATCCAAATGGGTAAAAATCAGCACTCCATCCATTTATAAAAAAGCCATTCAGTTAGAAGAAAAGGGGCTAATCCGAGGCGAAATCGTAAAGGAAGGGAAGATGCCAGAGAAAGCGATTTATTCCCTGACGGAAGCGGGAGAAGCGGAATTTGAACGGCTCATGTTTGAGATTTCTGGAAAACCTATTAACATTTTTCTGGACTTCAACGCTGTTATTGTGAATTTGGATTCCTTGCCACCTGAAAAACAAAAATCGTGCATAGCAGAAATTGAAGAAAATATTAGTACTTTAAAATCCTATCTGGAACATAATATACAGAAAAAAGAAAATGAGCCCAGTATTCCCGCAACAGGTATGGCTGTTTTGCGTCAGCAGTATGTACTGGTGGAAGCAATCCAAGCATGGATTGCTTCATTAAAAAAGAAGCAACAATAAATCATTATTCGGAAAGACCAGCAACTTTGAGTGGCGCTGGTCTTTTATATATGAATTATAAACTTCAACTAACCTGCATATAGTACCATTCCACGGGCGAAGTATGAATTATACAATGTAACCGGGTGATGTTATATGGCGAAAGTTGAAGATTGTCCCGGTTTTGAAACCTTCGGTGCAGATGTCAAAGCCGCACGAGAGGCAAATCGTCTGACACGAAAAACATTGGCAGAATTGGTTGGGATTGAATGGCGGTATCTTGCCAACATCGAAAAAGACAGCACGATTCCCAGCCTGCCTGTGATAATCTAGTTGATTAAAGTCTGCTGACTTTTCATCCCTTTCAACCCCTTACAAAAATCGGCATAATCAAGCCTATTGATCGGTATAATAACAGGTCTCCGCTGGCGCAGCTCTCATAACTCCGCAGCACCGTTCGTATCGTGCGCCGCAGGGTTCCCTCCAAGTCTTTGGCGGGCCGTGAGGAAGTATCTTTAAGCCCCCATGCAGTCATCGCGCCGAATCTGCCACAATCCGTTTTATGAAATCGTAGATCGCTCCGAAGCAGTTCTTTCATCACCTCCCTGACTGCTCCATCTTCGCGGCGTTTCATATTCGCTCGTACATGGGTTATGTACCTGTTGTGCTGTCTATTCGATTGTCAATATACAAATGAAGGAGGAAAACTTGTCCTTCTTATTAACACTGACAAAAAAGGCAAAAAACAGGCGCATCAAATGAAATTTTATCAAAAATATTTTACAAGCTGCTTTAATCCACGGCGGATACTGTCTCGGACACGGCTTGGGTCTACACCTTCTACTTCGGCAATTTCATTTACCTTCATTCCCAGATAGTATCGGGCATAAATTCGCTTTGCCTGTTTCTCTGGCAGTTTCATCACAGCGGCATAGACCTACTCCTGAAACTGTTTTTCCTCCAGAAACATCTCCGGTGTTTGCGGCTTCAACAGCACCGCATTTTCAATGCCATTCTCGCAATTCAGAGAATACTGTGCTTTATAACGATACATCTTTCGCTCATACGCAGCCTCCGCACGTTCAGCTGCCCGAATAGTCTCCATTACTTCCTCTGTCACATCTACAAAAAAGTCTGTTGTATAAACATCAGGATAAAGTTCCCGAAGGTTAATTTTCTTCATTATGTACCTCCATTTCGATTCACGGGTGATTGACGGGTGAATCGAATGGAGGCGGAGACCGACACCGGCAGACAACCGGGTCATCTCCGAAAAAATGGCAACAAAAAACGCCAGATTTCCATGAGGGAAAACTGGCGCGCCAAGAACAGCCATTATTATACTGAATCACATGGAACGATAATGCCGATGCAATGTTATACTTGCCCGGAGGAGGAGCAATGTTTTTTTTAACTGATGTAGATTATGTGAGCTTTGAAAAAGTAAAAGGGGCACGGCAAAATAACCTCCAATCGGCTACCGTGTCCCTGCAAATCGTCATAGGTTTGTACAAACGCAAAGAAACGGCGGCTCTGAAATCAAAGCCGCCGTTTCATAAGGCGCGTGAAAATATGTCTGCTGTACGACGGCTTTTTTTCTTTTGCCGTCGTCCGGCAGATTAACATATGAAACTATAATTCATTGATGGTTGCAGTAATTGGCATATTGCGAATTCTCTTTGCAGGAGCATAAACAGACACAATAGCAGATATGAAGATAAAGGCAACGACAATTCCAAACCACAGGATAGGAAATCTCCACTCAATTCCAAAATAATGTGTAATTAGACGATTATATAAAAATCGACTAAGCGGGAGTCCAATGCCACATCCAACTATCAAACCAGAAATTGCATAGGTGTACGCTTCCGCAGAAATCATTCGTTTAAGCTGCCTATTATCCATACCAACAGCTCGCATTGCACCATACTGCTTAATTCGTGCAGATACACTCATAGAGATACTATTGACGATATTAAACAGCGAAATAACTCCGATAATAGCTAAGAAGCCATAACAAACAATTCGTGCAGCCCAATATGTAGCATTATTTTGTTTATTGCCTTCACGCTGATCCGTAATGATAATATCATCGTTTTCAAGACTTCTAATTTCTGCTATTGTTTCTTCAGTAGCGTTTGAATCTAACTGAATTCCAATAAGCCCATACTTTGTATCGCCCATGATACGGTCAAATGTTTCCTGTGAGCAAATAATAATCAAATCATCTCCGAATAACCCTTGTGATAGAGCGCAAGTAATCTCAACTTCTTCGCCTGCAAACTGGATGGTATCACCGATGTGCAAGGAATTGTTTCTATTAAATACGGTTGCCACTTTGTTACTGTTCCCGTAAACTGTATCTAATGATCCCTGAGCAATACTACCTTTTGAGTAATCTAGAAGTGTATCATCATAAGAAACAATATTGATATGGTCTATTCCTGCTCTTGAAGATGTTGCAGGAATGTTTTCTACATAGCTACTTCCATAAGCATTTGCAACCCCATCTATTTTTTTGATTTCATCGACCAGGCTGCGCTCAATATCCATTTTATTTACATAACTGGATAATGCTATATCGGCTGATGTGACACTCAACGATGGAACAAGTTGCTTTGCAAAATCTAAAATTACAGAAAAAGAAAAAACCAGCATAATAGTCAGTGCAAAGGAAGCCGTCATCAGAAACCAGTTTTTCTTTTTTTCAACCGCATGATGTATGCCAAGTGAATTATCAATTTTTCCTAAGCTAAACTTGATAGCGTGTTTAACAGAAGATTTATTATCTACATTGCCAGAAACCGCAGATATGGGTGAAACTTTAGCAGCCCGCTTTGCTGGGGATTGTGCTGCTAAAAATACTGTTACCACTCCAACAACTACACCACTGATAAGTCCAACAGGGCTGATCTGAAAGACTGGCGTTGTAGAAAATTCTCCACCAATTCCATAATGAAGTGTGGCACAAATAATCCAACTAATTATTGTTCCAAAAACCACTCCAATAGGTACCGCGGTTTTACACCAGTTCAATGCCTCCAAACGGACAAAGCGGATAATTTGTTGACGACTTGCACCAATGCAACGCAACATTCCAAAAAATTGAGTTCGTTGCGCAATGATGCTATTCATACTGCCAGAAATCATCAATATTCCTGCCAACAACACTAAAACAAATAGAATTGCTGCCAATCCGTACATACTCTGCATCGCTGTATTGTTGCTTTGCCCAGCCATGCCCATAACGCCGGTATTTTCAGAAATACTCCCATCGGATAATTGGTACTGTGTCTGTAGTTCTGTTATTGCATTTGCCGCTTTCGCTGCACTTTCAAACTGCACATAATAAGTCAACTCATTGTTTGTTACTCCGTTTTGTGCCATAACAGAAGTAAATGCACTTTGTGTCAGATAAGAGCCTATCAAATAAGTCTGATTGTTATAATAGCTTTCATCATCTGTGCCAAAGCCAGAGATTGTAAATGTCCGATCTCCAGCAGGGGTATGTAAGGTTACACTATCCCCAAGCTGTACTCCTAAAGCAGTTACAGAATTAGGTGTAAGCATAACTTCCTCATCATTTGCCGGAAATGTTCCTTCTACAATTCCATTTGAAATCTGAGTAATATAGACTTCATCGGTGCCATACAAAACAGTTCGTTTTTCGTTGACTCGGTACGGTTGTTCTCCTTCAAAATTAAATTGAGAAGCTACACCAACTGCTGTAACATCTGAACGATTACTGATTTCATCCGCATTGTTCTGTGAAATATTTTTTATTGCAATGTGCCAGTTTCCATGGTTACTTATCATAAAATCGCTTTCTGTTCGTATCATCATGTCAGCAACACTGAAAATAGCTGTGACAAGAAACACCGAAATGATAATACACAAGACAGTCATACGATTTTGCCGCTTGCGCACCTTTGCGGAGATGGGAATGAGACTAAGATAGCTTTTCATTCACGGCACCTCCCAAAATCAGTCAAAGTGCCATCTGATACCTGTAATACCCGGTCTGCCGTTTGCGCAATACTGCGGTTGTGGGTAATCATAATGATGGTCTGCTCGTATTTTTTCGATGTTTCTTTGAGCAATGCTATGACCTCACTGCTGTTTTGTGAGTCCAAATTTCCTGTTGGCTCGTCTGCCAGAATCAGAGAAGGACGGGTAATCAATGCGCGGCCAATCGCCACTCTCTGCTGTTGACCGCCGGAAAGCTGACTGGGTAAATGATTACGACGATCTTTCAAATTCAAAACCGTCAGCAGTTCCTCCAAATATCTCTTGTCCGGCTTTTGATAATCCAGCAACAGCGGAAAAATCATATTTTGTTCCACCGTCAACTCCGGGATAAGGTTAAACGCCTGAAAGATAAAGCCGATATTCCTGCGGCGAAATACCGTCAGTTTTCGGTCATTCATGGAAAAAATGTCCTTACCATCAATCAGCACCTTTCCCGAAGTTGGCATATCCAGCGCACCGATCATATTCAGCAGTGTGCTTTTACCCGAACCAGATTCTCCGACGATTGCCACATATTCTCCCTTAGGAACAGAAAAGCTAACATTCCTAAGCGCTTTTACAGCAGTTTCACCGCTGCCATAGGTCTTACAAATATTCTTGACCTCTAATAAATTCATAGTGCAAACACCTCTTTCTTATGTTCTTGCGATGTAGACAGGTAAACTTCATTTCCTGTCTACGATTGAAAGAATAGCACCCTAATATTACTGTAGCCCTACAACCAGCCTACAATTTTGTAGGAATTGGGAAGTTCATTATAAAACTCGTTCCAATTCCTAATTCACTTTCCACTTCTATTAGGCCCCCATGAGCTTCTATAATCGCTTTTGCCAACGGCAGGCCAAGCCCGATCCCCTGTGTATCCTTTGAAAAACGGCTGCGATAAAACCGCTTGAAGATGTGATGTATATCCTCTGGGTGGATGCCGCATCCATTATCCGTTATCACAATTTGGACACCAGACGGCAACTCCTTCCACGCAACACGAATTGTTGCACCACTTTCTGTATGGTCAAACGCATTTTTCACGATATTGTCGATTGCCTCATTCAACCAATCACGATCACAAAAAAGAGAAAGATGATCCGAGCCAGACAGAATGATTTCTTTCTTTTCCTGTCTGGCTCTATATGCAAAATGCAGTTCAATATCCCGCATCATATCTGCAACATTTTCTGCGTTCTTTTCCAAGACAATGGCTCCGGCATCCAATCTTGTAATCTTGAGCAGACTTTGCACCAGTGTTTCGATACGGTCAAGTTCCTGCTCAGACAAACACGCAAATTCTTTCACGGAGGACACTTCTATATCCTCGTCTTGAAGGAGTCCGTTATAAATATTGAGTGCTGCCAGCGGTGTTTTCAGTTGGTGTGAAATGTCGGAGATTGTATTTTTCAAAAACTCTTTCTCTCGTAACTCGTTATCTGCATGGGCATTTAACACTGCCGCTAAAGAATTGATGGAATGAAACAGTCGGTACAATTCGCCCTCATTGTCACATTCAATACGGGCATTGCGATCACCATCAAGATACGCATTGATTTGTAATATCGCCTGCTCCATGATCTGATTTTGCCGATTAAAATATACAAAGCAGACTGCCCATACAGCACCACCAGCCAATAGAAAAAGGATTAGCAATAACAGAGAAAGCCGGCGATATGATAGCCATAGAAAAACCTCGGCTAAGAGAAATGTAACCCCAAAAACCAGTGAAAGCGAATGAAATAGATTTTTGATTTCTTTATTTGCCAGTATCTTCATTCTGCACCTCACCCGATAATATTCCATTTATATCCCATACCTCGAACAGTCAGGAGCATTTGTGGTTCACTTGGATTATCCTCGATCTTCATACGAAGCCGACGCATATAGACCGTAAGGGTACTACTGTCGATATAATTCCCGTCGCAATCCCATAGCTTATCTAAAATTTGTCCCTTTGTCAGCACCATGCTTGGGTTTCTCATAAACAAGCACAGTAGCTTGTATTCCGCGGCAGTCAAATCCAACAGCTCCCCATTTTTGAAAACCTGTCCTTGCAGCAAAAGAACCTTGATGCCATTCGACTGCAATTCTGTGTCTGCTGCTTGAAAAGAATTTGCACGTCGAAGTAAGGCGTTAATCCTTGAAACGAGAACCCCCAGTTTGAACGGTTTTGTGATATAGTCATCACCTCCAATATCCAGCCCCATAATAATACTTGTTTCCTCATCCGAAGCCGTCAGAAAAATAATTGGCACCTTTGATGTAAGTCGAACTCTTTTGCAAAATTCAAAGCCAGACCCATCTGGCAGAGATACGTCCAACACCAACAAATCATATTTTCCGTCTGTCCACAATTCCTCCGCTTCTTTGAGCGTTCTGGCGATATTTAATTCAAATCCCTGCTTTTTGAAAGCAAAAGAAAGCCCGTTAATCAGGCTTAGATCATCTTCAAGAAGTAATATATTACTCATACTTTTCTGCCTTTCCTTGTTTTGTTCGACCATCAATCGGCTTTTCCGCATCCTTTGGAATTAGCCAGATAGTTGCCATCTTTACAGCTCCAGATATGCGCCCGGCGGCACAATAGTAATTTACTCTACGAGGTGTCACGCCCCATTTTTCGGCGGCCTCTTTTAGTGTCATATAATCCATTCTGCACCTCCACAGAGTACATTATAGTTCTTTGTCTCGAACAATACAAGTTTATCACCAATCGCAGCTTTATAAAATTG
This sequence comes from Blautia sp. Marseille-P2398, assembly GCF_964240315.1. Lineage (NCBI taxonomy): Bacteria > Bacillati > Bacillota > Clostridia > Lachnospirales > Lachnospiraceae > Blautia > Blautia sp. Marseille-P2398. The sequence continues at coordinate 241,213 of NZ_CAXSTD010000004.1, read as the reverse complement.
GCATAATCGTACAGTTTTTCAGGCATAATAAGGTCATTCCATCACATAAACCGGAACGATACAATATTATTGAGGTGAACGATTATGCCGATTGATGATTTAACTGCTTTAGGGCAAAAAATGCGGGAAGCCCGAAAGAATAAAGAACTGACACAACAGGAGCTTGCGGATCTGAGCCATGTTTCTGTAAAGCAAATCGCCAATATCGAAAAGGGGAAAATGAATCCTTCTTATTTAATTTTAAGAGCATTGGCAAAGGTCCTGCACATCTCTTTAGATACACTTATAAATCCAGATGTTTCTCTGGAGGATGAGGGTGTCAATCAGATGAAAATGCTTTATTCCAGCTGTCCGCCAGAAATGCGTGACACCCTGTTGCATCACACCCAAGAAACGGTGAAAGAACTGACAGAGTTGTCCGAAAAATTTGAAACGAATTGAGCCAGTGAGTGAAATTTAACGATTCTCTCACTGGTTCTTTTCAATTTCGGAGAAAAGAGGCAAGCAATGCCTGTGTTAATACACACAGGCCCGCAGAGAAGAAAATCCCTCCGTGATTTTCCTCTCCGCTTGCTTGTTGAGGGCAGCGCCCCCAAGCCCCTTTGAACACAGAATTTCATTCTGTGGCTGCGCGGTATCCGTTCCATGCGACGAAACCCTGTGATTGCTGACCTGTTCCACCGCATGAAGTACATGGAACGCCGTGGAAGTGGTCTGCGCAAAATCGTCAGTGAAACCGAAAAGCTACCTGGATATACAGCGGCATATAAGCCTGAATTTACCTCAACAGCAACAGATTTCAGAGTCATCTTGAAAAATGTAAACTACAACTTAGAGGGTGATACCCACCAAGTTATCCACCAAGTTACCCACCAAGATATTGAACTATCAACGGTGTCCAAACAGATTTTGGCTTTTTGCACAACACCAAAATCCAAGAAAGAGCTTGCAGTATTTTGCGGCTTCAAAGATTTAAGAAACTTCACTTTGAAGCATATCAGTCCGCTTTTAGAATCCGGGCAATTAGAAATGACTATTCCCGATAAACCTAAAAGTCGCAATCAAAAATATATTACAGTTCGTTCCGAATAAACAGAGAAGCAGGGCATTGGGTCTCATCTCCCATTGTCCTGCTTCTTTTCATTCCAGATTATATTCACATCATTTACCCATACATCCAATCCTGGATCGCAAATTTCAAACTCTGCACCTTTCCCAGCAACCAGATCGCAGCCAGCGGCAGCCCCATCGGGCTAATCAAAAATGCCATAACCAGCAAAATCACACCATTCTGCGGGGAATAGGTAATCAGCACAGCCACGCCAAGCAGAGCAATTACCGTGCTGAGCAGACCAAGCACCAGACCGGATATGTAGATCAGCCCCGTGCAGAGCCAGACAAAAAGCGTCAACACCCAAATGACCGGTGCAGTTACAATCATCAGCAAACATTTCAAAACCAAGCTGATTGTCAGGCTTCCTTGTGGGTCCCCGTCGATTAAAAGCACTTTCTTTCCGGCCTGTGCCAGACCTATTCCCAAGTTCGCACAGGTTGTTGTTTTGCCAACGCTTCTCCGCTCCCGCTCCGGTCGGTGCTGAACATGTGCCACTGGCACATAGCACCCTTTCTGGTTGTCCTATTTCCACTAAGGCCGTTTTTTGACCCCATTTTTGCCGGTTGTCCTATATTTAACCTAAAAATTGAGTGAAAACGGCTCTCGTTTGGTCAAATGAGGTCAAACTATATCAGCCCGTTTAGGTATAAGAAAACCCCGGAAAACCTTGATTTTCCGGGGTTTTTGAACCATTTTGATATAGTCTGAGCAGTCGATTATCGCTTGCTGAACTGCGGAGCGCGACGGGCTGCTTTGAGACCGTATTTCTTACGTTCTTTCATACGTGGGTCACGAGTTAAGAATCCAGCAGCTTTCAGAACTGGTCTGTAGTCGTTGTCTGCCTGAAGAAGGGCTCTTGCAACACCATGTCTGATGGCACCAGCCTGTCCTGTGTATCCACCGCCATGAACGTTAACTAATACGTCAAATTTGCCTTCTGTTTCTGTTGCAGCTAAAGGCTGACGAACGATAACTTTCAGTGTATCTAATCCAAAATATTCATCGATATCTCTTTTATTGATTGTGATCTTACCGGTTCCAGGTACAAGATAAACTCTTGCGATTGATTTTTTTCTTCTTCCTGTTCCGTAGAATTTTGCGCTAGCCAATGTTTTCTACCTCCTAATTAAAATGTTAAAGCTTCTGGTTTCTGAGCTTCATGTTTGTGTTCCGGTCCTGCATATACGAAAAGTTTTGTGTACATGCTTCTTCCTAAAGGTCCTTTTGGAAGCATACCTTTAACTGCGAGCTCGATAACTCTCTCAGGTTTCTTTGCTAACATTTCTTTTAATGTGGTTTCTCTCATTCCACCTACATAATCGGAGTGATTGTAGTAGATTTTCTGCTCTAATTTCTTACCTGTAACTTTGATCTTGTCAGCGTTTACGATGATTACATAATCACCTGTGTCTACGTGTGGTGTAAACTGTGGTTTATTTTTTCCTCTTAAAACGCTTGCTACTCCGGATGCCAGACGGCCAAGAGTACATCCATCAGCGTCAACTACATACCATTTTCTTTCGATTTTATCTGGATTAGCCATATAAGTCTGCATGGTTTTACCTCCTGTTATTTATCAACGATAGTTTAATTAACCGCGGAATTTCCCGCGAATATAAGTTATTGGAAACGCCGGTGCTAAAAATGCGGAAATGTCCGAAACCGCTGATAAATACTTTCGCCTGGGCTATTTGGCTTAAGCATCTCGCACTACGTCACATTTGGTTATTATATTATAAGGGTTCTGTTCTGTCAATAGGTTTTGTGTCGTTTTTTCAACTTTTTTCGTTACTCCCCCGTTTTTTGTTTTTCATCAAAAAAACTGTTGATCAGTTATCCCACCGGCAATTATCGAAACGGATGATTTTCTCCTCCTGACTATCAATCAAAAAATTCAATCCCCATCAGTGTCAGTCCCTGTGCCGGAGCAGTCGGGCCTGCCATTTCGCGGTTGCAGGCTTCCAGAATTGTCTTTACTCTCTCAGGCGGATACTGTCCGTTTCCTACTTCGATCAGAGTTCCGGAGATGATTCGTACCATGTTGTAGAGGAATCCTGTTCCTGTTACACGTATGGTTACGATATCTCCGTCACGCCATACATCAATTCCTGTCACTGTACGGATAGTTGTTTTTACCTGCGCTTTTGCACCGCAGAAAGAAGCAAAATCATGCTGTCCGATCAGGTATGAGGTTGCTGCTTTCATCTTATCTACATCCAGTTTGTAGTGGTAGAAATAGGTGTATAAGCGCTCTGTCGGAACCGGAAATTTGCGATTCAGGATGCGGTATTCGTATGTTTTCTCGCTGTCGCAGTAACGGGGATGGAAATCCGGTTCTACTTCTTCAGAAAGCTGAATGCGGATATCTTCCGGAAGACGCTGGTTCAGTGCATAGGAAATCTTTTCTCCGGGAATGCGTGTGTTGGTGTCAAATACTGCCACATTTCCCATGGCATGAACCCCTGCGTCTGTACGGCTTGCACCGATCGTTTCTATCTTCTCGCCAAGAAGCTCGGACAGTGTTTCATTTAAAACCCCCTGCACGGTAATCCCGTTTGGCTGTGTCTGCCAGCCGCAATAGTTTGTGCCGTCATATGCAACTACAAGACCAATTCTTTTCATCTGTTTTCCTCCATAAAAATTGAAAACTTTTGTTATAACAAAATAAACAATATGCTGTAATCCTTTCCTACCGGATTACAGCATATAAAATATCTTTATAAATTATATCAGTACTTTCTCAGATTCCCACAATTCTGAAAACAATGGCGATTCCCAGATAAGCCCACATCACCACATAGGAAATGTAGTCTCTGGACTCATAACGCAATGGCTTCATCTGGGTTCTGTTATCCCCTCCATGATAGCACCTTGCTTCCATGGCCATGGCCAGATCATTTGCTCTTCTGAACGCAGAAATAAACAGCGGAACCAGAAGCGGAATCATATTTTTTGCCTTCTGAATTATATTTCCGGTTTCAAAATCTGCGCCACGTGCAATCTGTGCTTTCATGATCTTATCGGTTTCCTCCATAAGGATTGGGATAAAACGCAGCGCAATAGACATCATCATGGCAATCTCATGGATTGGCACATGAAGTTTATTTAACGGCCTGAGAAGTCGTTCCAGACCATCTGTAAGTTGATTGGGTGTGGTAGTCAGCGTCATAAGAGAAGAACCGATCACCAGATACGTCAGGCGGATGGCCATTCTTCCGGCCAGCTTCAGGCCCTCCTCTGTCACATGCAGGATTCCCCACTGCCAGAGAACCTTTCCGGGTGTCAGAAATATATTAAATACCACTGTGATCATAAGAAGCATCACGATTGCCTTCAGTCCCTTGAACATAAATTTCACAGGAACTTTGGAAAGAATGATCATCGCTGCCAGAAATATAGTTGCCACTGCATATCCCGGAAATGTATGGAATACAAAGACAGAGATGATGAACACCAGCGTACCCACCAGCTTTGCTCTCGGATCCATTTTGTGCAGAACGGAATCTGCAGGATAATACTGTCCTATTGTAATGTCTCGGATCATACTTCCTGCCCTCCCTCATTCTCTTCTTGTTCTGCAGACTTTTTATCCATTGTTTCCTTCTGAACGCTTAAATCTTCATCAGGCGCATCTGAATGAGACTCTTTCGTCCCATCCTCAGTCAGATCAGCTTCCATCTCACTAATTAAGGTTTCTGCTTTGGCATTTTCTTTTTTCGACTGACTGTCTGAAACAGATTGTTTGTCACCGGACAATTTCCCGGGATTACATTTTCTTAAAACTGCAAGGATATTCTCTTTTGCCTCATCCACCGTTGTAGCAGTTACATCTACATCCAGGCCTTTTTCCTTCAACGCATGCATGATATAAGTAATCTGCGGTGCTGCAAGTCCCATGGCTTCCAGCTCTCTGTAATGAGCAAATACTGCTTTGGGAGCATCGTCATATGCGATTTCTCCGTCATTGACTACAATCAGTCTCTCTGCATATTTTGCAATATCCTCCATACTGTGAGATACAAGGATAATGGTAATCCCTCTTACTTTATGAAGCTCTGCGATCTGGTCAAGGATGTCATCCCGACCTTTTGGATCCAGGCCGGCAGTTGGCTCATCCAAGATCAGAATTTTCGGATTCATTGCCAGTACACCGGCAATAGCAACTCTTTTCTTCTGTCCGCCCGAAAGTTCAAAAGGAGATTTGCTGTAATTTTTCTCCTTAAAGCCTACATGCTGCAGTGCTTTCTTCGCTTCTACCTCTGCCTCTTCCCTGGATAATCCCTGATTCATAGGACCAAAGCAGACATCAGAAAGTACATCATTCTCGAAAAGCTGATGCTCCGGATACTGGAATACCAGTCCTACCTCGCTTCGCAGGGTACGTCGGTCATATTTCTCTCCCCAGATATCCTCTCCATTGTAAGTAATGGTACCGGAAGTCGGACGGATCAGAGCATTGAAATGCTGGATCAGTGTAGATTTTCCACTTCCTGTATGTCCGATAATTCCGATAAACTGTCCGTCCGGAATAGAAAGATTGATATCTTTCAGCGCATGGATCTCATAGGCAGTTCCCGGACTGTAGGTATAAGTTACATTTTTTAATTCTATTGACATAAGGCATTCACCAGCTCCTCTGTAGTCAGTATTCCCTCCGGAACATCCACTCCGGCTTTATGAAGTTCGTGTGCCAGAAGTGTTACCTGTGGCACATCCAGTCTGTATTCTTTCAGAGTTTCCACCTGTGAGAAAATCTCTCTGGGTGTTCCCTGCATCACCACTTCTCCGTTGTCCATAACATATACCTTGTCCGCATGAACAACTTCTTCCATATAGTGGGTGATCAGAATGACTGTCACTCCTTCCCGTCTGTTAAGGTCACTGACTGCCTCAAGAACTTCCTTTCGTCCATTCGGATCCAGCATTGCAGTTGGCTCATCCAAAATGATGCATTTCGGACGCATTGCCATGACACCGGCAATTGCAACCCTCTGCTTCTGTCCGCCGGAAAGTTTATTCGGAGAATGATAACGATAGGATGTCATTCCTGTTTTTTTCAGGCTCTCATCTACACGCTCCCAGATTTTCTCTGTGGGCACACCCATATTCTCCGGTCCGAATCCTACGTCTTCTTCTACTACAGTTCCTATGATCTGATTGTCAGGATTCTGAAAAACCATGCCCGCTTTCTGTCGGACTTTCCATAATTCCGGCTCTTTAGACGTGTCAATCCCATCTACCCACAAAGTTCCTTCCGTCGGAAGCAACAGCGCATTCAGGTGCTTTGCAAGAGTAGATTTTCCGGAACCATTATGTCCCAGAACAGCCACGAATTGTCCGGCTTCAATGTCCAGGTTTACATCATTGACAGCACGCTGCGTATCCTGCACGTTACCATCTTCATCATACTTGAGATAGTCAAATCCCAGCTTGAATGCCTTGATAATTCCCATAATATTTTTTGTCCTCGTATTTTGTCTGTCTGCTGCTTATTTTCACAGGAAAAGAATCCCGTCAGTAAACAGCGAATATTTATTTTTTCAGGCTTCTTCAGTAGCTGCCAGTCCGGTCAACTCGTCAATCAGAGCCCAGATCTCATCTCTTCCCTGCTTCGTCTCAGCAGAGAAAGGAATAATAATGCCATCTTTGCTCAGCTTCAGCCCTTCTTTAATTGCTTTGATATTTTTCTGAATCTGGCTTCGTTTGAGCTTGTCAAGCTTCGTTGCAATAATGATCGGCTCATAGCCATTGTTCAGAATCCAGTCATACATCATCTTGTCATTTGCAGACGGATCATGACGGATATCAATAAGAAGGAAAACCGCCTTCAGGTTTTTGGATGTATGAAGATATCTTTCGATCATCTTGCCCCATTTTTCCTTCTCAGACTGTGAAACCTTTGCGTATCCGTAACCAGGGAGGTCTACCAGATACATGGCTTCATTGATATTATAAAAGTTAATGGTCTGTGTTTTTCCCGGCTGTGCACTTGTTCTGGCAAGAGATTTCCGGTTCATCAGCCCGTTGATCAGCGATGATTTTCCCACATTTGATTTTCCTGCAAATGCAACCTCCGGTCTGTTGGTGTCCGGGAGTTTGCTGGTAATACCGCATACGATATCTAATGATACATTCTTAATAACCATTGATTTCCTCTCTTTTTTCACAACAAATGGTCAATCTTTACTGACTGACCATTTATTTTATACCAGTGCCTTATTAAGCACTTCCTTCATCGAACTTACAAAGGTAATGGTAAGTCCGTCTGTGATTTCCTTATCTAATTCCTGAATATCCGGTTTGTTTTCTGCCGGCACTAACACCTCTTTGATCTTAGCATATTTTGCCGCAAGAAGTTTTTCTTTCAAACCGCCGATCGGAAGAACTCTTCCTCTCAGTGTGATCTCACCAGTCATTGCAAGGTCTGCCCTTACCGGCTTCTTAATAATTGCGGAAAGAATTGCAGTTGCCATGGTAATACCTGCGGATGGTCCGTCTTTTGGTACTGCCCCTTCCGGAATATGCACATGAATATCGTTTTCCTGGAAAAATTCCGGCTCAACTTTATAGTCAGAAGCAATGGAACGAATGTAAGTAATACCTGCCTGTGCAGACTCTTTCATAACATCTCCCAACTGTCCGGTAAGCATCAGCTCACCTTTTCCGGGCATTACATTGACTTCAATCTGCAGTGTATCGCCGCCCACCTGTGTCCAGGCAAGCCCGCGGGAAATACCAATCTCATCTTTCTTATTTGCCATAAGATAGTTAAAATGCTCTTTTCCAAGAAAATCTGACAGATTCTTTGAAGTCACTGTAACTTTCTTTTTATCTTCTTCCATGATCAGACGTGCAGTTTTTCTGCATATCTGTCCGATGGTTCTCTCCAGGTTTCGAACTCCGGCTTCTTTTGTATAATTGTTGATGATCTTCTTAAGAGCCGCTGACTGGATTGTCAGTTTACCTTTCTCGATACCGTTCTCTTCCATCTGCTTCGGAATCAGATGTTCCTTTGCAATATGTTCCTTCTCATTCTCAGTATAACCTGCGATCTCGATCAGTTCCATACGGTCAAGAAGTGGTCTCGGAATGCCCTGAACATCGTTTGCAGTTGCAATAAACAGTACTTCTGAAAGATCCTGTGGAACCTCTATATAATGATCCATAAATCTGCTGTTCTGTTCCGGATCAAGCACCTCAAGAAGTGCCGCAGAAGTATCTCCTTTATAATCACTGCTGGTCTTGTCAATCTCATCCAGAAGCATCAGAGGATTGCTCACTCCTGCCTGCTGTAATGCTGCAGTGATCCTTCCCGGCATTGCTCCTACATAAGTCTTTCTGTGGCCCCGGATCTCAGCCTCATCTCTCACACCGCCCAGACAGATACGTACATATTTCTTATGCATTGCTTCTGCAATCGATCGGGCAATGGAGGTTTTACCTGTTCCGGGAGGTCCTACCAGACAAAGGATCGGACTTTTTCCCTTATGTGTCAGTTTGCGGACGGAAAGGAACTCCATCACACGCTCCTTCACATCTTTCAGACCGTAATGACCTTCCTGAAGTACTTTCCATGCTTCTTTCAGATCATCAGAATCTGTGGATTTCTTCTCCCACGGAAGTGCCAGCATGGTTTCAATATAACCACGCAGTACTGCATTCTCGGATACATTGCTGTTGGTATTCTTAAATCTCTCGATTTCTTTGCTGATCTTCTCTTTTACCTCATCGCCGGCCTGAAGTTCCTGGAGTTTTTTCTTAAACTCCTCTGCGTCATCCGCAGTATTATCCTCACCCAGTTCCTCACGTATCAGTTTCAGCTGCTCTCTGAGAATATATTCTCTCTGATTCTTATCAATTCTGGCCTTCACTTTTTTCTGGAGATCTCTGCCAATCTGCATGATCTCAATCTCATTTCCAAGGATTGCACCCAGAACTTCATAACGTTCCTCCAGTGTAAGTGCCTCCAGAATCTTCTGCTTATTCTGATAAGATAAAGGAATATTTACGGCAATCTGCTCAACCAGTTCCTCAACATTATCTATATTTAAAATCTGTGCTACCAGCTCTTTGCTGACTTTTCCATTTTCCATGCAGTATCTGTGGAATAATTCCTTAAGGCTTCTGTGCATGGCTTCCATCACTGGTTCCGGCATCTGCATTTCTTCTTCATCAACAGGTGTGATCTCACTTCTGATAAACGGAAACTCCTGCTCAAATTTCACAAGTGTGGCTCTTCCCGTTCCCTCTACAAGTACCCGCAAAAGGTTCTGCGGAAGTTTCACAACCTGTTTGATATAGGCAATGGTTCCTACATGATATACACCTGCCAGATCCGGTGATTCCACCTCAGGATCAATCTGAGTAACCAGAAAAATCTTCTGGTCATGAAGCATGGCAGCTTCAATCGCCTTGACAGAACGCTCCCTGCTCACATCAAAATGAACGATCATCCCGGGAAGGATGGTAGTCCCCCTGAGAGCGATCGCAGGCAGCACTATATTCTGATTTGTCATTTATTGTTCAGTCCCTTTCATCAGGCTGTTTCCGGTTTATCCTTCTTGTGTGTCCGGGACGTTCTTCTGCTTCCGGCTGTCTTCGCCTGTGCAGAAGCTTCTCCGCGGACGATCTCCGGCTCACCGGTGCCATCTACTACATCTTTGGTAATTGTACACTTGCGGATCGTGTCATCTGACGGAATCTTATACATCAGATCCATCAGTGAACCTTCCATGATCGCACGCAAACCTCTGGCTCCTGTCTTACGTTCCAGAGATTTCTTTGCGACCAGTTCAAGTGCATCATCTTCAAAATCAAGTTCAACACCATCCAGTTCAAATAATCTGTGATACTGTTTGGTAAGTGAGTTCTTCGGCTCTTTCAGAATACTGATCAGCGCATTCTCATCTAGCGCATCCAGAGTTACAACTACCGGCACACGACCGATAAACTCAGGAATCAGACCGAATTTGATAAAGTCTTCCGGCATTACATCCTTCAGGATCTCACCCACATTTCTGTCTTCCTTAACAGAAACCTCTGCACCGAAACCGATGGACTTGGTATCCTGTCTGGACTCAATGATCTTCTCGATTCCGTCAAAAGCACCGCCACAGATAAACAGAATATTTGTTGTATCAATCTGAAGAAACTCCTGATGAGGATGCTTGCGGCCGCCCTGAGGCGGAACACTTGCCACTGTACCTTCCAGAATCTTCAGAAGTGCCTGCTGCACACCTTCACCGGAAACATCGCGGGTTATGGATGGATTCTCAGATTTTCTTGTGATCTTATCAATCTCATCAATATAGATAATTCCGTACTGTGCACGTTCAATATCATAATCTGCTGCCTGAATGATCTTGAGAAGAATATTCTCAACATCCTCTCCTACATATCCGGCTTCTGTCAGTGTAGTAGCATCTGCAATAGCAAACGGTACATTCAGAAGTCTGGCAAGTGTCTGAGCCAGCAGAGTTTTACCTGAACCTGTAGGTCCAAGCATCAGAATATTACTCTTCTGAAGCTCTACATCAGAATTTTTTGACGCAAGAATTCTTTTATAGTGATTATAAACAGCAACGGAAAGAGCCTTTTTTGCTGCATCCTGACCAATTACATAATCATCCAGAACTGCATGGATCTCTTCCGGTTTTAACAGATTAATATCAGAATTCAAAACCTCGTCATCATAAGGATTTAATTCTTCCTCCATGATCTCTGAGCAGATGCCAATGCACTCGTCGCATATAAATACTTTACCATCCGGACCTGCGATCAGTTTTCTTACCTGATCTTCTGTCTTCTGGCAAAAGGAGCATCTTACTTTTCCTTCTCTCATTTTTTCTGCCATGAATTTATGTCTGTCCTTTCTCTATACTAACTAATAAGACTCCTGTGACGATTCACAGGAGTCTTATCTTTCGCATTATTTATGCATGACTACACCGTCAATCAGTCCATATGCCTTTGCTTCTTCAGCAGTCATATAGTTGTCCCGGTCTGTATCACGCTCAACAACTTCTATCGGCTGACCGGTATTTGCAGCCAATAACTCATTTAAAGTTCTCTTTGTCTGTGCGATATGATCTGCCACGATCTGGATCTCTGTTGCCTGTCCCTGCGCACCGCCGGATGGCTGATGGATCATGATAGTGGAATGCGGAAGAGCAAATCTCTTTCCTTTTGCACCGCCTGCCAGAAGAAAGGCACCCATGCTGGCAGCCATTCCAAGACAAATGGTAGAAACATCGCATTTAATATACTGCATGGTATCATAGATCGCCATGCCGGCTGTTACGGAACCGCCCGGGCTGTTGATATACAGCTGAATATCTTTACCAGGATCTTCTGCTTCCAGGAAAAGAAGCTGTGATACGATCAGTCCTGCACTCACATCATTTACTTCCTCACCAAGAAAAATGATTCTGTCCTTCAGAAGCCTTGAATAGATATCATAGCTTCTCTCTCCCCTGCTTGTCTGTTCAATGACATAAGGTACTAAACTCATATAAACGCCTCCATTTACGCGGCTGACTTTTTTCCGAAAGAGGTAGACATCTGAGCCTGTCTCTTTCCGGTTCTTAAAATTCGATTACTTTAAAATTAAACTTCCTTAGCAGCGTCAGCGATAACAGTAACTGCTTTCTGTACAGCCATGTCTTTCTTCATCTGCTCAAGTTCACGCTCTCCAAGTAATTCTTTTAACTTGTCAGCTTCCATTTTGTATGCTTCAGCCATCTTGGAGATTTCTTCATTTACTTCTTCCTCTGTTGGCTGAATGTTCTCAACTTCTGCTACTTTCTCAAGAACCAGTCTTGTCTGGATTCTCTTTAATGCCTGTGGTTTCATGTCTTCCATCATCTTGTCAGCTGTCATGCCAGTGAACTGGAAGTACTGATCCATGGATAATCCCTGGGACTGCATTCTTCTGCTGAAATCATCAAGCATCTGACGGCACTGTGTCATAAGCATAGCTTCCGGAATATCCATCTGTGCATTTTCGATTGCTTTATCTACTGCTGCATCTTCTTTTGCACGTTTTGCTTCGTCTGCTTTCTTATCTTCAAGGTTTGTTTTTACATGCTCTTTGTACTCTGCAAGTGTATCGAACTCAGAGACATCTTTTGCAAAATCATCATCCAGTTCAGGAAGTTCTTTTGCTTCGATCTTCTTAACTGCACATTTAAAGATTGCTTCTTTACCTGCAAGTTCTTTTGCCTGATATTCTTCAGGGAATGTAACTTTTACGTCTACATCATCGCCAACTTTAGCACCAACAAGCTGTTCCTCGAATCCCGGGATAAATGTGTTGGAACCAAGTGTCAGAGGATACTCTGTAGCCTGTCCGCCATCGAAAGGTACTCCGTCTACAGATCCTTCGAAGTCGATTGTTACGATATCATTTAACTGAGCTGCGCGGTCTTCTACGCTGATTGTTCTGGAGTTTTTCTCCTGCTCTTTCTTGAGTTCAGCTTCTACGTCTTCGTCTGTTACTGTGATTTCAGTTTTCGGTACTTCTACACCTTTGTAATCACCTAATGTAACTTCCGGTTTAACAGCAACTTCTGCTGTGAAGATGAATGCTTTTCCAGGCTCAGCCTGTGTAATGTCGATTGTCGGCTGGGAAACGATCTCAAGTTCGCATTCAGCTAATGCTTTGCTGTAGTGTTCCGGAATCAGAGCGTTAACAGCATCTTCAAGGAATACTCCTTTGCCATACATCTGCTCGATCATTTTTCTTGGAGCTTTTCCTTTACGGAATCCAGGGATGGAAATTCTTCCTTTTGCTTTCTGGTATGCATTCTGCATTGCTTTTTCTAAATCTTCAGCGGCAACTTCGATAGTAAGTTTAGCCATGTTTTTTTCCATTTTTTCCACCTGTAAACTCATGTTACATGTTCCTCCTTAATTTTCAGGTTATGATTGCGACTGGTTTTTCAGCTGCGTTATATCATTCACAGTTTTTACCTATTTCTATATATTTAAGTCTAAGCTCCGCTCCCACTGTTGCAGAAGCGGGAGACCTCTCTATAACTCAATTATATATTTACAGTCATTGTAGCAGTATAGCACAAAAAATCCAAAAGTGCTAGTGTTTTTTCGCATAAAAATAAGGGTTTGAGGACGATTTAGCGGGTATATACCACTGATTCTGCTATTTCTTTTGCTTTTTCGTCATTTTCAAGCTGTGAAATCAGGGAAAGTGCGAAGTCTACAGCTGTTCCCAGACCACGGCTGGTGGTTATATTTCCATCTACTACCACATTGTCTTCGCTGGTATTGGCACCGTCTCCTGCAATAATTTCCATGAAGGACGGATAAGAGGTGGCTTTGCGGTTTTTGAGGAATCCAAGACCTGAGAATACACTTGGTGCAGCACAGATAGCGGCGATTTTTTTGCCTTTGCTGTTGAAATCTGTCAGAAGGTCTGTAAGTGGTTTGTATCCTGCAAGATATTTGGTTCCCGGCATTCCTCCCGGGAGGACAAGCATGTCGGCATCTGCGAAGTCTGTTTCTGCGAATGTTGTATCAGTGAGCATGGTGATACCGTGAGATGTCTGGATCTGTTTGGTTTCTTTGATGGATACAGTTTTGATATCGATTTCTGCGCGGCGGAGAAGGTCTACTACTGTGAGGCCTTCGATGTCTTCGAAGCCGTCGGCGAGGAAAATGTATACTTTTTTGCTCATTTTAGGTCCCTCCTGATTAATTTGTTTTGTAAAAATTTTATCCTATTTTCTGCAATGGATTATAGCATTTTTTGTTTGGAGTTACAATGTTTGTTTGGAGCTTTCTGCTTTTACCATATCTCTGGTTTCAAGTCTTTCGGCAATGGATTGGGATATGTTTCACCGTTTAGGGTTTTTGTCAGTTCTTCTCTGGCTTTATTTACCAACTCTGGTTTTTGCAGGAAGTCTATGGCTGTGAGAGCCATGATCTTAGCGGCGTAGAGCATTCCTTTTTGAGCGATCGAGGATTTTCCCTGGGCTACTGCCTGCCAGGAGTGGAGGGCGGTTCCTGCTGCGAATGTTGGGATGTTGAGATGGACGGTTGGTACCAGCCAGCTTACATCGCCCACATCAGTGGAGTATTTGAGATCACTGTACAAATTCTGGTATGCCATTGGCTCAAAGATTGGTTTTTTCATTACTTCAGCAGCTTTGGGGCCGAAGTAGTCCCGGGCAATTGTGGGGAGTTGATTTTTGTCCTGATCTGAGAGGGACTGTTGGAATTTTTGTGCGTAGGCATATTCTTCTTCAGTGTAAGTGATCGGACCCAGTTTTTCCAGATACGCATTCATGTGATCTGCCAGGATTTTGCTGGAGATCAGGTTTGAATATGCCGCTACCTGGCGTATTTCTACAGTAGTTTCAGTCATAAGTGCTGCGCCCCTGGCTATGTTGCATACACGGTTATAGAGTTCTTTTACCTGGGTGATCTTTGGGGCGCGGATAGCATAAAGTACCTGAGCCCTGGACTGGACTACATTTGGGGCATCTCCGCCTGTATCAGTAATCGCATAGTGAATCCTGGCTTCATCTATCATGTGTTCTCGCATATAGTTTACGCCCACATCCATAAGTTCTACCGCATCCAGCGCAGAACGCCCCAGTTCAGGGCACATGGATGCATGGGCCGGAGTTCCGTGAAATGTAAAAAATACTCTGAAATTTGCCTTGGTACTTCCATAACATGCACGCCGCCCCTGCTCCGGGTGCCAGCAAAGAGCCAGGTCACAGTCATTGAAATAGCCATCACGTACAAGAAAGGCCTTGCCGCCTGCATTTTCTTCAGCAGGGCAGCCGTAATAACGGATTGTGCCTTGCAGGTTGTGTTCTTTCACAAAGTCTTTTAATGCAATGACAGAGGCAAGAGTTCCTGTTCCGATAAGCTGATGGCCGCATCCATGACCACAACTACCAGTATTTGCAGGAATTCTTTCTGCTACATCTGCCTTCTGTGAAAGTCCCGGCAGTGCATCAAATTCTCCAAGGAATGCTATGACTGGTTTTCCTGATCCATATTCTGCAATAAATGCAGTCTTCTCTCCTGCCAGATCTGCTTTGATGGAAAACCCTGCTTGTTTTAATACATGCTGCAGCAATTCAGAAGATCTGTATTCCTGGAATCTGGGCTCTGCAAATTCCCAGATCTTATTGCTGATTTCAGCATAATAGTCTTTCTTACTGTCGATTTTTTCTGAGATTTCTTTTATGTATTCGTCTGTATGATCCATTCTGTTGTCCGCTTTCTTTTTTATATTTCCAGTCACATATCCGCACTTCACTTCACAGCATCAACAGTTATTCAAAAGTCTCTGATTCTCCATTTTCTTTGTATACTCAAGGCACAGCATTGTAATATCATCAAACTGGTCATTGTCTCCTACAAAAGCGTCAATATCCGCCTTTACAAGCTTCAGAGTTTCTTCCGGATTACTGCTTAAGCACTGCTGATTCAGAACATGATCCAGTCTGTCCATTCCGTACAGCTGCCTGTCCTTATCCGTTGCCTCTGTCACTCCATCTGTATACTGGAATATTTTGTCTCCGATATTCAGCTGAAGCTTTTGTTCCTTATATACGATGTCCTCTATCCCTGCAAGGACGAAACCAGCACGTATTTTGTAGGCTTCATAGGTGTTGGTTTCCCTGCGGTAAACAAACGGCATTTCATGTCCGGCGTTTACATACCTGAATTCACCGGTCACAAGATCCAGCACACCCTCAAAGGCTGTAATGAACATTCCGTTTTCATTGGATTCACACAGAATATTATTGACCTCTGTAAAGACTTCTCCCAGGTCTCTGCCCGGCTGTGTATGATCCTTGATCAGGGTTTTGCCGATAACCATGAAAAGGGCTGCCGGAACTCCTTTGCCGGAAACATCAGCCATAACAATCGCCATATGCCTGTCATCAACCATAAAGAAATCATAAAAATCTCCGCCAACTTCCTTTGCCGGTGTCATGGTCGCATAAATATCCATCTCGTCTCTGTCAGGAAATGCAGGGAATATACATGGAAGCATGGAAGCCTGGATCTGTGTTGCCACGTTCAGCTCTGCTCCGATACGTTCCTTCTCAGCAGTCACCCGGGTAAGGTTATCCATATAGTTAATAATACTTTTCTGCATGGATTGGGTTGCGTGATAAAGTTCTTCTATCTCATCTCTGGTATGAATATCAAGATCTACGATGTTGTTCTCAGCATACCCTTCCTCGCCATTGCCAAATTTGTGTGTTGCTTCTGTAAGCAGTTCAATAGGCCTGGATATTCTCTTTTTGATTTTTCTGGATATGCCCATACCGGCAGCCAGGATGATCAGAATGCAAAGACATACCATCAGTACAGTAAAACGAATGGTATTTCTGACAATCTCTGTCATGTCAATATCTACAAAGGCAACTGCACATTTTTCTCCGTCAGATGAAAGTACCGGCTCTCCCGCAGATGACAGCCATCCAAATTCTGTCCTGCTCACAGTAGGCTCCAGGCGTTCGTTTCCTTTCAGTTTATCAAATCTTTCCGAAAGCTCTTCCTTATAGCCAAGAGTCAGATAACCTGACGAAGGATCAAACAGATACACACTGGAATGATCCTGGATCATCTGAATATACAGATATTCAATATTCATATCTGCCTGTATAGAATGAAGATATTCATTTATCCTCTCATAATTCTGATACATGCCTTTCTCTTTAAGCCAGTCTATGATTGGCTGTTCATCATCAGCCGCTACTGCTTCTTTCTGGATCTGTTCAAATTCTTCCGTATCTATCTCTTTACACAGTTCTTCGATAAAATCCCCATTTACCTGATCTGATACCGTCTTCGCGATTTCAAGCGCTTTATCATTATAGAGTTTTCTATACTGTCTGTTATTCACAAGAGAACTTCCAAGAAGCATTAAAACCCCAACCACCAGCATGGAACCGATCAGAAATTTAATCAGCTCAACATTCAGTTTTCGTCTTTTTTCCATGTTCTTTGACCTCCTTTTTGTCTCTGTGTGCTGCAAATGTGGTGCTGATCAGGAAAGCTGCTGAAAGCACACTCACAAGAATCAGCACAAAGATAAGGCCTCTGCCTACACCAAGGACCAGCACATAGCCAAACACAAAGGAACCCAGAGACTGTGCACCATTCTCAAACAGGCTGTAAACCCCAAGTCCTCTGTCATATCCAAACCGTTCTACATCCTTCAGATCTGTAAAATAACTGGTAAGTAATGGAATCCCAAAGCTGTCTGCAACTCCAATCAATGCCAGTGCGATCAGAAGAGATGGTATATTCTGAAGCATTGCCACCTCCAGAAAAGCTGCTGCATAAATAAACGCAGCTGCTGCAAGCCCCAAATGCTTCCATCCTCTGTTGGAAAAGAATTCCGTGAGAGGAGTTCCCAGGATCAGTACAAAAATTCCGTTTAAAAGATAGGTATATCCAATATAGGTTTCCGAAAGTCCCCATTCAGAACCAACAATAGGAAACATATAATTCAGGAAATATCCACAGATTAGAAGCGGAATCATCATCAGCAGGAAAAAACTAATAATCCTCGGACGAAAGATAAACTGAACAATATTCATATGTGTATCTTCTGTTTCGCAGTTCTCCTCTTCGTTATCTGAAGTATATTTACTCATATACTTATTTGCTACCAGAAACAGCAGCACACTGAGTACTGCAGTGACAGCAAACAACGCTGTATAGGACATCCATTGCAGAAGGAAGCCACCAAACACAACTGCACAGTTTGCACCGCTCAGGGAGGATACACTGTAATAGGCATAGGCTCTGTTCTTCTCCTCATCAGGAAGCTCCACGATCATAAGATTGACAAGTAAAAGCAATACTCCCCAGCCTGCTCCAAGAAGCAGGGCGCTTAAAGTAAGCAGCCATATATTGGGAACCACTCGCAATCCAAGTCCTGCTGTAAGCAGTACAGAGCTTACAAAAACAGATCTCTTTGCCCCAAGCTTATGTATTACCTTTCCGCCAAGCGCTGAGAAAATGGCGCCGGATAACACCTCTGCAGATATAGGAACTGCTGCAAGCATGGCCGGTGATAATCCCTGTACTGACATCTTCTCAGAAATCTTCATTGCATAGATGGGAAGAATCGCACAGGTCAGATTTGTAAAAAAGAAAACAAGAAATACAATAAATCTGAAAATTTCCACAGGAAGTCTGCTATTGTCTTCCTCCTGTTTTCGTCTTTTCAGTTCCTGCCTTCCCTTTATAAAATAAATCACCTCAAAGGTAAGCATGAAAAATACTACCATAATTGCGATCAGGTTGATGATCAGAGACACCTGGATCTCTCTGCTTTTCTCTGTCAGACTGTTCATATCTGTTCCGACTTCTATAATCCCAATAATATCTCCGCTTTTATCCCGGATGGGACTATGGATAAATACAAAGCTTCCGGAGCTTGAGTTTGTAGCATAGGTTTTTGTAGCCCCCTGCTCCATAACCTCCTGAAGATCTGTGCCTTCATATTCCCAGTCATAGGGATAGGACACACAGATATCCTCCAGGGTATAGACCAGGGTAACCGTTCCGTCTTTTACTTTATAAAGTACACAGTACAGATCCTGTGAACTGTCAGAATCCGAGAAGAATACATCCCTTACTACCTGCCGGACCTGTCTGTAATCCTCATTCATAAAATCAGAAGGCTTTTCCAGCCTCTGAAATGCATCTGCAGGAAGTCTGTTTGTTACTGCTGATGCGGCAAATTTCTCTCTTGTATAGGTTTCATCGACCAGCAGACTTTGAAACTGCGGAAACAAGGTGCCAATAAACAGAGCCGCAACTCCCACAATAATCCCTATGACTGCCATGGTAATCTTTGCATAAAAGCTGAATTTTTTTACCAGTATCTTTAACAAAGTCACCACAAAAAACAAAACAGCAGCGACAATCACTGCACAGGCAGCCCACAGCAGGCAGTTCCATACCTGCAGTTTTCCTGATAGCGGAATGTCCCAGAACTGTTCATAGTCCTCTCCATCCCACAATATAACAGAATAATTGGTAGAGGAAACCAGGGTTCCCGGTGCACTCACATGATATGCAATCTCTCTTTCCTTCAAAGACTCTTCCACAGTAAGTCTGTCTGTACTTCCTGTATTTTCCATATCACAGGGTATCCGTATGATATCCCTGAGACCAATATCAGCTGAATAAAGCACTCCATCCGAGTAACTGATCTCCTGCGGAATACTTCCGTCAACTGTATCACTGTCATAGAGCAGTTCATCCTGTCCGCTGTCTGTATATTTATAAATTTTACCGTCATAAGTCACATAAAACAGGCTATCACTGTCTCTGTCATAAGCACAACACAAAATCCTGTCCTGCGCATCAGCAACAGAAAAAACTTTCGAGCTTCCCTGTTCTGTGTTACTGACCAGAATGCCCTCCTTTTCCTTTTGCATGTAGATCACACCATGCTCGGTGGGTACCATTCCCACAATGTTGCGCCTTACACTACCCTTCTCTGCTTCTACAGAAGCAACCGTTGATATATATTTTCCCTTTGATGACAGTTTGACGATTCCTTCACTGGCAATCTGAACTCCCTGCTCAATACGGACATCATGAAGATACACATTCCCATCTCCGTCTGCCACAACCCGCTCAGCACTCAGAAAACTTTTATCAGAGGCACATGCCCGCCATAAAAGCCTTCCGTCAGCAGATATTTTCAATATTTTCCTGTTGGAATCATCAATCACATAAGTACATCCATCCCCATCTCCGGATGCATAGGATACTGAAGAAAATGTATAAGGTTTAAAAGGATTGGTAAACATCCATTCCCTGCCTGCATACACTACAAAAACAGAACATACTGTCAAAAGCAGCATAATTATTAAAATCCACTGTTTTTTTCTCTTATGTTCCATGCACCTTAACCTCTTTCTGTTAATGTAAGTTTTGATAGCAGAGTATGGGCAGGCGCCATATGCTCTTTATAATAACGCAGATTTTCAACTCCCATATCTTCTGTGTAATTGATCGTATCTGCAGACTGCAGATATCGTTCAAAGCTTTCCCGCAACAAATACTCATTAATTCCCTTGATCCGGTTAACTGCATTTTTATACTGATATACGCCAAGTCCGTTACGGCAGCTCACAATACAAAGTCCTGCCATTTTTCCCTCTACTCTTACAAGGATTCCATTGATCCTGATTTTATCAAAAACAGGAACCAGGTTGTCGATCACCCGGAGCAGGCAGCCACAGTGGCACTCCTCACAAGTTTTCTCCCCACACCATTCCCTTTCCATAAATTCCCGGATCTCCTCCCGATGGAAAGGGGTTATCTCTTCTGTCTCATATGCAAATCTGCGTTTGAAATAATTATAACGGTAACGGTCATCCTGCATATCCATACCTGCCAGAAACTGCTCAGGCGTAAAAGTATAATCCATATAATCACGGTTATCCTCTATTTCAAACTGAATGCCGCTGGCTTCATAATAAGGAAGCATCCATGGAACCACATCCATAATGATCAGCTGTGCATCAAATCCCGCAAAATCTTCCTTCAGGATCTGCATAACTTTCTTTATCTTTTCCTCCGTATAGTTTCCTACAAACGGAACAGCTACCGGATACCCTTCTGTATTCAAATATGTAATATTGATTAAAAGCCCTTCTGCTATTTTGAAGTAGGTGGGATAGGAATCCCTCCATCCAATCAAATTCAAAAAGCTGGTGTTGGCTGACCAGTGATCATTCATACTGTCATAATACGGATCAAACAGGCTCTGATCCTCCACTCTAAGTTCCTGATAACCACGCGCAAGGAAGATTTCCAGCATTTTCTGTGGTATTTTATAATATTTTTTTGTATCTGATTTCATACGGCCTCCTCTGAATATCAGTGCATAATCTCCAACTATGATCGTGAGAAATATTTACAGCTACGCACTTACAAATATTATATCTCCATTTTTCAAATATTCCAACATAATATTAAAGTTGTTGGTTATATTCATTCTTTATAATAAAAATATGGCTTTGCGAAGCTATTCCACAAAGCCATATTTTTATTCTATTCTATCGTCAGGATATCTCGGGTTTTCTGTGACCTTCGCTCACAAAAAACGCTTCGCGGGATATTACCAGTGAACAGTAACCACATAAGTTCTATTTTCTCAATATCACACATATTTTTCTTGTCTCATACTCACCATAAGTGTTATCATAATCATAAAACTGTACTGTCATTTCATATTTAAGGAGGAACATTTCTCATGGAAATCGAACGCAAATTTTTAATATCCAAAGAAAATCTGCCTGCAGATCTTAATTCTTATCCACATCACAGACTGGAACAGGGTTACTTATCCACCGCACCGGTAGTCCGTATCCGCAAAGAGGATGATAACTACTATCTTACCTATAAATCCAAAGGTCTTATGACCCGCGAGGAATATAATCTTCCACTTACCAAAGAATCCTATGAACATATGCGTCCAAAAGCTGACGGAATCCTCATTTCCAAAACCCGCTATCTTATCCCGGAAAAAGATGGACTCACCATTGAACTGGATGTATTTGATGCTCCTTATGAAGGACTCTATCTCGCAGAAGTGGAATTTTCTTCTGAAGAACAGGCGCTCAGTTATAATCCACCCGTATGGTTTGGCGAAGATGTTACGAACTCCGGTAAATATCATAACAGTCGTCTGAGTCAGGGAAATTTATAATAAAATAAAACAGCTCCGAAATATTGTTCTGTTAATATGTATTTGCAGGAATTGTAGTAACTCTTAGGTTCTGGAAATTCGCGTTATAAAAAATCCGCTCACTGTCTGAGCCACTTTGCGGCGAGTTTGAGCGGATTTTTTATGGTTTTAGCGGATTTTCAGAGCCTTAGAGTTACTGAGATTACATCTTTTTACCTTTTTCAGCAGCTCCATTCAGAGCTTCAAAAACAGCACTTCTGAATCCATTCTGTTCCAGGATTCTTACTCCCTCAATGGTACTTCCGGCCGGTGAACATACCATATCCTTCAGTTCTCCCGGATGCATGCCTGTTTCCAGTACCATTTTTGCGCTTCCAAGTAAAGCCTGTGCAGCAAACTGATAAGCCTGTTTTCTTGGCATTCCCTGGGCTACCGCAGCATCTGCCATTGCTTCTATGAACATAAAAACATATGCAGGTGAACATCCGCTTACAGCACTTACTGCGTCCATCAGACGCTCCGGAACTACTTCTGTACGTCCAAAGCTGTCTGTGATCTCACAGATCTGAGCCAGTTCTTCTGCCGATACTTTCTCATTGGCACATACACCAGTCATACCCTCCCCAACCTGAGCAGGAGTATTCGGCATCATTCTTACCACTTTCAGAGGCTGTCCACATTTTTCTT
The DNA here is from genome assembly GCF_964240315.1 of Blautia sp. Marseille-P2398. Taxonomy (NCBI): domain Bacteria; kingdom Bacillati; phylum Bacillota; class Clostridia; order Lachnospirales; family Lachnospiraceae; genus Blautia; species Blautia sp. Marseille-P2398. The sequence goes on along the minus strand of NZ_CAXSTD010000004.1, from coordinate 218,702 downwards.
CTAACCAGGCAAGAGTTTTCCCCGGCGCAATGCCTACAACTGTGTGTTCCGGTGTCAGTTCATCTTTTACTTCATTCAGCACTTCTTCATAAAACTGCGGTTTCACGGCCAGGAAAACCAGTTTTGTGTTTTTTACCACTTCATGGTTATCCAGGGTTGTAACCACTCCCAGCTTTTCTCTGCTTCGTTTGCTTCCTTCTTCTGTAAGATTGGAAACAATAATCTCATCTTTTTTATAAAGTCCTTTTTTCAGCATACCACTGATCATGGCAGAAGCCATATTTCCGCATCCGATAAATCCGATTTTCATAAATCTGCTCCTCTCTTGCAATTCCTGTTGTTTTCTGATAATTTATAACTGCTTTTTTCATATCTTTTTCTTGTTATAGATAATGATAATCATCCAGCAATCTGCCGTAAAATACTGAACAGTTACAGATAATTATAATTCATTACTGTCCAATATGACTGTAAAGGGACCGTCATTCACAAGCTCCACTTTCATATCTGCCCCAAATTCTCCCTGCTCGACAATATCAATGTGTTCTTTGCATCTGGCAATTATGTATTTGTACAGATTTTCAGCCATGTCAGGGGCCCCTGCTCTTATAAAGGAAGGTCTGTTTCCTCTTTTACAGTCAGCATATAATGTGAACTGGGAAATAAGCAGAAGACTTCCGCCCACCTCCTTCAGGCCAAGGTTTGTCTTACCGTTTTCATCTTCGAAAATACGCATATTAACCATTTTATGGATCATTTTATCTGCGATTTCAACGGTATCTTCTTCTCCTACTCCGATAAGAACCATAAAGCCCTTGCCTATCTGGCCTCGTACTTCACCATTAATTGTCACTTTTGAATGCATTACTCTCTGAATTACAAAACGCATAATTCACTCTCCTTAATCAACGGATTTCTGTCTATTGATAGATAGCATAGCACATTTTTATCCGTTTTTCCATTGTAAAGTGTCACCTTGCGGCTGTTATCTCAAAATCTTGTTACTCGTCACTCCGTTCTCAGTAATGCTGCACAATTTCCTTTCATCATCTTATAGTAAACCGGGATCAGAAGTGCACAGGCTCCGATCCACGCCATTGGGCTGGCAATACATACAGATGTATATCCAATGATTCCGGAAAGACCTACTGTTGCAGCGATTCGCATAACCAATTCAATCATACATGCAGCAAAAGGTGCTTTGCCATTCTGCATGCTCTGGATGGATGTACGATATACTGCCAACAGCCCAAGCACAAAGTAAAAGGGAGCTACAATCGTCAGATACATATCTGAATAGTGATAGATTTCTTTTGTGGGATCTGAGAGAAACATTCTTACAATCGGATGTCTCAGCAGCAGAATTCCAATACACATGATCAGGTTAAATGCTTCTGTCTGGATCAGGCAGGCGCGCACGCCCTGACGGATACGGTCCCATCTGCCTGCACCAAAGTTCTGAGCTACATAGTTGGAAATTGCGGTCATCATTGCATTGTTTACCAGTACAGAAAGCTGGTCTGCTTTCGATGCTGCGGTATATCCTGCAACTGCTGCAGTACCCAGTGAGTTTACCACTGCCTGCATGGCAAGCTGTCCGATACACATGACAGACATCTGGAATCCCATAGGAAATCCGGTCTTCAGGTGCAGGACTGCCGTGTCTTTTAAATCTGTAAAATCTTCTCTGTGCAGATGCAAAATCGGAAAATTCTTCAGTCCTACAACCAGACTCAGCACTGCGGAAAGGAACTGTGACAGAATAGTCGCCCATGCAGCACCAGCCACCCCCATATGAAACGGTACAATAAACAGAATATCAAGAAAAATATTTAATACAGATGAAAATACCAGGAAATACAATGGTGTCTTACTGTCTCCCAATGCGCGGAGCATATTTGAGATCATGTTGTAGAAAACGGTAGCACCTGTACCAAGTAAAACCACAAACATATAGTCGTATGCTTCACCGGAAATATCAGCAGGAATCTGCATCCAGCGCAGGATCTGATGAGAAAGCAGACAGCAGATCAGTGTCAGCACTACTGTAAAGGCAATACTCAAAAGTGCGGAAACCGCAACGCTCTTACGCATTCCTTTTTCATCCTTTGCCCCACATTTCTGTCCCAGACAGATACCAAATCCACCTGTGAATCCATTAATAAAACAGAATACAAAATAAATAATAATACTGGTGGAACCTACTGCTGCCAGGGAGTCTGCTCCCAGCGTTTTTCCTACGATCACAGAGTCCGCCAGTGTATAAAAAAGCTGAAACAGATTTCCCAGAATTACAGGAATCGCAAATTTCAGCAGTGACCGGAACGGATTACCTGTAGTCAGATCCATTTCTTTTGATCTTGCCATGTTTCCTACTCCTCTCCTTGCACGATGTGCATACCAACGTTATAATTGTGGTTATAACAAGCATTGTAATGAATATATCCTGTGATAAATTGTCAGATCGTGTTGATGATCATGCTTCTGTGAGCAATTCATCACAGCGTACATATAATAAAATCGGAGAACTGTAATATGGCTATGCGTAAAATTCTTGTAGATGAAACCAACCGCGAACTTTGTGAACATGGAACTGTCGGTTTTCCCATGACCGTTAATCATGATGACCTGTGGGCATTTGAGGGAAAAAGTGTACCTATCCACTGGCACAATGACCTGGAGATCAGTCTTCCCAGAGAAGGGGAAGCTATCTATCAGGTGTATCAGAAAAGCTATACTGTAAGACCTGGAGATGTTCTTCTTCTGAACCGAAATGTACCCCATAGCTGTCACTCACCAAATAATGATCATGCCAGATACAGTACCTTTCTGGCACGTCCGGATTTCATATGCGGCGAATACGGAAGTGATGTGGAACGCAGATGCTTTCGCCCTTTTCTCCAGAATTCTTCTGTCCCCTGTATCCTTCTTACTTCCGGAAACTCATGTACCCGGACTGTAATCCAAAAGCTCAATGAAACAGAAGCCCTCTTTGATCAGAAGACCTTCTGTTATGAGTTGAAGATCAAGGGGCTTCTCTGTGAAATTTTCGGTATGATTCTCTGCGAACACCAGAATGATCTTGCAAAATTTGTTCCAGCCAACCAGCTGGAACTGGAAAGGCTGGAACAGATGCTGGATTATCTTAATACGCATTTTGAATCCGTAATCTCTCTGCAGGAGCTGGCAGACCAGGTTCATCTGTCCAAAGAGGTCTGCTGCCGCCTGTTCAAAAAAATGACCGGCAAAACAATTACCGGCTATCTGGAAGAATATCGTGTCAACAAAAGTCTGCCTCTGGTTCAGAGCTGTCAATATTCTATGATCCAGATTGCAGATATGACAGGCTTCAGCAACGCCAGCCGTTTTGCCCGGGCATTCCACCGACAATTCGGATGCAATCCCGGTGAATACAATTCTCTTAAGCTGCAAAAGTGCTAGAGCGTGTCTGAAAAATGCTTTCTGCAAGATGTGCGTCACAATTTGTGGGATATTTTGCCCGGATGAGGGCGCCGTAGCGGGCTACGGCAACTGAATTCGGGTGAAATATCCCGCAAAGTGGGGCGTGCAGATTGCGGGAATGATTTTTCAGACACGCTCTAACCTGCATCTGTTCTTTTATATGGTTATCCTTCTGCCGCATGGATATTATATTAGAATTCTATATCAGAAACCATTCCGGAATTGATTTACATGATACAGATATTGACTTTTTCAGACCTATTATTTTCCAAAAAAGAACAGCCCCTCTGACTTATTATACGTCAATGAGACTGTTCTTTTTATTATTCGGGGGCAATCCGATATTCGTAATCGAGGCAGGGAACTTACTTGATTCGGTTAAAGTCCCAGCGTATCATTTACCAGAATCACATGGATTCTGTCTTTATGTCTGGAATATCTGGTAATCAGGAACTGACAGCAGATGGTATCCGGGGATTTGCAGTCAAAGCATTTTCCGGTTTCCTTACATGGAGTTTTGATATCAAATCTCTGTGCATTAGCTGTAGCTGCTACATTTCTGGCGCGCTTCATTGCGCTGTCAAGATCCGGACAGACTTTGTTTATACCTACAATAAAGATTACTTTTTTCGGGCCCTGGGCAATGCAGGATACACGGTTGGAATTGCCATCAATATTGACAAGAACACCATCATCTGTGACTGCATTGGCACTGGATAAAAAGAAATCTGCATCATAGGCTGCCATAAGTCCCTCACGAGGTTCAAGCTTTGCGCGGTCAATATAATTATAATCTCCATCCTGCAAAGCTTTAACCAGACCGATCTCATGTGCACTCATGCATCCGCCCATGGCGATTGTGCTTCCGTTTGGGATTAGTTCCAGGGCCTGCTTTAATGCTGCTTCTTTATCTTGTGCATAATACCCGGACATATTGCGGGATTCCAGTCCCTTGATCACTGTTTTTGCCAAAAGTTCGTTTCTTTTTTTCATGTTTGCATCCATTGTTGTATCCTCCTTAATGTCTGGAGCATGCAGATTGTAGAAATTATTTTCAAACACGCTCTGGTTTTAATTGTTGTCCCAATCATACCATATTTCCGGTTTCATTTCTATTTTAACCAGATAAACACTGCACTTTTTTTATTACGGTTTATTCACATTCTCCAATACCACCAGGAAACGTAGTAGATGGTCCGCTCTGTACTCTTTGTACGACACTGCCATCTCGTGCATCGATTGTGAGAAGCGGTACACCGATGCGATCCATAGTAACGCTGTCTATAACCATTTCATCACCGCCATCTGCATAGGCCGGTTCCTGGGAATTCCAGGTTCCATAGAAATCCCATACCGGAATCAGACTTCCCTCTGTACTGCTGTTACCCTCCCGCACACGCATATATCCCAGTTGAACTTTAGTTATTGTCATCTCAACACTCTGCGCATCAACAGATGGATAACGACAGAAACTTATGCCATCTACTGCCGGCAAATGGTATTCCTGTTCTGTCATAATCTGCATGGTAATCGTATTTTCAAAAATATCTTTGACTTCATCAAATGGCAGAAGAAACAATGCTTCGTCCGAAGCATCTGATACCTCAATTGGATCACTGTGTTGGAAACTCTGAAGTGTTCCGCTGCAGAAAATCATTGTCAGCGATTCATTATCCCACACATCGCACTGCGCTTCATGAAAATTATCGTCTTCATCTATCCAGGGACGGGATAATTCATCATATGGCAGATAAGAATTCCGTATATAATTAACAGGTACACCATCGACCATTCTTTCAAAGAAAAAAGAGGTCTTTTCCAAAGTGCAGTTCTCTTCTGTGAGTTCTTTTGATGCACTGTCAAACAGGTGCCATTCTCCAGAAACAATATCCTTTACATAATTTTCTGCGCCATCATCAGTCATATTCTGATTTCCTGCTTTTATATAATTCTGAAATCGTTCTGCTCTTTGTTTTTTCTCATCCTGAGACATATTTTCTTCGTTCACATCATCAAACGCAGCATATTTTTCCCAAAAACTAAATGCTTCTAAATCGGGGAATGTACCTGTATACTGGTACGTCAGTCCATCCACCTCATATGTTTCTGCCAATCCATCATAGTCTTGTTTCAACAATTGCCCTTTGGCAAAAGTATCCAGTACTTTCTGTGGCTCTTCTTCAGAAATTGTCATTTTTTTTACATTTTTCAGGCATATGGCACCCACATCCGGCACTTCTATCGGAGCATCGGCTGTCAGGGTAAATTTCATAGGATTTTCCTGATCTGTTCGTTCTGCGGATCTTAGATCGGACTGGATGGTTGTCTGGTAGGTTTTCGGAGCCTGCACCTGTTCAGTGACTGTTTTCTGAACTGTTTCTTTCTCTTTGTTTTCCTCTTTCTTTGCAGCAGTCTTATCCTTTTCTTCTACAACAGCAGAATGAATGACCTTATCACATCCTGATATTGTAAAAAGATTCATACATAAAAAAACTCCCACAAATATTTTTATTTTCTTCATTTCTTTCTCCTCCTTTCGCATATGTAGCTGAGCAGATAAAATATTTTCTTTGCTGCTTAATTTGGTCAGTCAGATAAAATTATCCGCATTCTTTACATTCCTGATTCAGTCAAGCGGATAAAATCATCTGCTTCGCAGTTTAGTTAAAAAAGGTACCCTCTTCTTATAAGAAAAGAGTACCATACTGTACTTCTAATGTATTCATCAAGATGTAAACAAGTTGTAAATTTCATCTGTTTAATATTGTCCATGTAATAACGAGTGAATCCGTCTGGATCGGTCAGTTATTCATAATTGAAGCAGAATATTTGTTTGATCAGGTTAAATCCTTATCTTTTTTTATCAAATATTACTCTTACTTTCGTTCCTGTTCCAAGCTGGCTTGTGATGTCCAGTCTGCCTCCATGAACTTCTGCGATTTTTACACATAACGCAAGTCCAAGTCCTGCTCCGCCCTCCTGGCGGCTTCTGGATTTGTCTACCATGTAAAAAGCTTCCGTAATTTTTCCCAGTTCTTCCTGTGGGATTCCCCGACCGTTGTCTGCAACTTCCAGAATTTTCCTACCCGATTCTTTATATGCTTTTACGGTAATACGACCTCCTGCTTCTGTAGCACGGAGAGCGTTATCTATCAAATTTACAAAAAGACTTTCCATTAATTCATCATCCATTTTCATAGAAAAATCTTCGTATTCTGTCTGTAATTGTATCTGTCTCTGCGCTGCCTGTTCTGCCTCTAGCTGAACTACATGTTCCAGCAGTTCTCCTATAGAGTGTGACTCCATTTTTATTGAATCATTCTGATGGAGCCCCAGCATCTGGAGCATTTTTCCGGAAAGTTTTTCAAGTCTTTTTCCCTCACGGCTGATATGTTCCAAGGCACGGTCTTTTTGTTCATCGTTTAGTTTTACATGCCGCAGAGTGTCTGAATATCCAATAATAGAAGTAAGAGGTGTTTTCATTTCGTGGGCAAGTGCTCCCATAAGCATTTCCTGTTTTCCGGCTATTTCCTGCAGTTTTTCCATTTGCTGTACGGTCCGCTTCATCATTAGATAGATAAACAGACCAGCAATGCAAAATACTGCCAGATAGATTCCTAGGAACCAGGCTGCCGTCTGTCTCAGTTCCGTAAACATAGAAGTAACATCACGGACTGAAAGTACTTCGTAACCCTCTGGATTTGTAAGCAGCGCATGCTGTAAAAGTAAGTATTTGTGATTCAGTTTCTGGATTTTGTACTCATAGGAATCCGTTTTGTTGTTTAAACCGAGATTATCCATGCTGACAATCTCATAATCTGTGCGGTTTACTACGGCTTCTTTACTTTCGGAATTAATGAGGAGCATTTTCTCACCGCAGCATCTCAGAAACTGGAATTCCAGATAAGATTTTTTTCCTGTTTCTGACATCTGCTCATATTTACTGTTGTCCCAAAATTGTTCCAGGAGATTTTTTCCATTTGCAAGCTGTCGTCCATAGATTTCAGCAGCATTATTCAGGCTTCTTTTTCCTGTGACATACAGGCTCAGGACACCGACCGGTATCAGAGAGCACAAAAGTGTTATCAGCATAAGTGCTACTGTCCGTTTCCACAACTTCATAGCGGTTAGTCCTCCAGTCGATAGCCAAGTTTTGGGATTGTTTTTATTTCATCGTACAACTCCAGTTTCTTGCGGAGCTGGCCGATATGCACGTCTACAGTTCTGCTCTCTCCCAGATATTCTTCGCCCCAGACACGTTTTAATAGTTCTTCTCTTCCAAGTGCGATGTTTTTGTTCTGTAAGAGCAGGATAAAGAGATCATATTCCAGTGGTTTCAGGTTTACGGGAATCCCATCTTTCAGAATCTGATGGCTCTGGAGATCTGCCTGAATATTTTTGATTGTGAGAATTCTCTTTGCACGGCCGGTTCTTTCAAGGATTTTTTCAATCCGTACAAGAAATTCCAACATTTCGAAAGGCTTTACCATATAATCTTCTGCACCGAGTTTCAGGCCTTTTACTTTGGATGCTACGTCATCTTTTGCAGTAAGGTAGATCACCGGGAGATTCTTTGCGCGGAAATCTTCCATCAGAGCAAAGCCATCTTTGCCGGGAAGCATAATATCGACAACTGCAAGGTCTGCATCTTCATTCCATAGCAATAGGCGCTGGGCTTCTATTCCGTCGTAGGCGGCTACTGTTTCGTATCCAGCTATGGTTAGGTTCATACATAATAATTCGGAAATTGCTCTGTCATCTTCGATTACCAGGATTTTGTTTTTCATTTTGGGATCACCTCGATTAGTTTATGGAAATAGTATAACGTTTCGAAGATGTAACGTCTACAAAGATATATATTTTACTTCATTAGTCATACTATTCTATCCACTCATATACCAGATAATCAACCCCTGCATCTATCATAACAGGAGCATCTGAATGCAACTTAGTTATAATCGAACAGTATCCTACATTATGGTACAAATATTCCAGACGTTTGCGGGGTAATTTTGTAATTTTCCTGGTATTCTGGCGTATATAGCATTCTTTATTTAAGATTCGTTTTAAAGTTTTACTACACTTATATACAGAAAAGTCTTCTGGATTACTTAGATGATATTTCAAAATCAAATTCCTGATGTTTGGGCTAAGTTTTCTGACAGAATCATAATAGGATGTATCATTGTCAAAGGTAAATATTAGCCATTTGTGCTCTATACAGATTTTTTTAATTATACAATCATGTGGTACCGGGATTGTCGGCAGAACATCTTTGTTTAAATAATATGTCTTCTTCATTTTCATCTTATCTGTACTGTAAACTTGTCTCCTATTGGTATTGCGTCATCTGTGGGGCTTTCTCCCTCATTATATACATAGACTGTGGATTCTTCGTAGATATCATCAGAGGGATCCTTATCCATTTTTTCTTCAGACACCTGATGCGCTGTGTCGTTTTTTACTTCATATAATTGTAATGTGATTGTGTTTGCTTCCGGGGCGATTTCTTCGTATCCGGGATATAGACCTATCGTTTGCCGGAACATAGTTTCCTGACCATTTCTTCCTGTTTCCTGATAGCAGATTTTGTTTCCCTGATCGTCTGTTCCAATCAGATAATAATCACTGTCAATATATACTGTTCCATGATACATTCCGTAAATTGTACTTTCAAATGGATTCCATCTGAATTCTGTGAGATTCAGGACATTGGAATCCATTTTAATATTCTGATTCAGATTTAAATCCACAGTGTTTTTTTCCAGCTCTTCTTTTGATGTTTTAAGTTTAAATGTATAAGGTTCTGTATCAGCCTGTGTTTTCTGAACATTTTCCCATGTATCAGCATCGTCCATTGCAATCGGCCAGACTTTAAACTCTATGTTTACAGTTCCCTCAGTGTTGACTTCTTTTCCGATTGTAAAATCTTCCACTGTTATTGGATTTTCTGAGAAAGCATTAACTGTTCTTTGGCCTAAGCCCTGCTGAATTTCCTGACCGTTAATGCATACTTCTGTATATAAAAGTTTGTCTTCCACCGCATCCTTCATATCTGCGTCTGAATCTTCGCTGTCGGAATACGCAATCCATAAATTTTTGCTGTCCATCACAATCTCATTTAATGTTATGGTGATTCCATCTCTTGAAATGCTTTTTCCTACAACATTTGTATAAGAATCGGTATCACCGTTCTTAATTCCCAATGCCTGTCCGATCCATGAAGTTACTCTCTGTAATGCTGCTTTTACATCTTCCTGATATCTTAATGTGCATCCAACCATAATAAGCAATATGATCCCGGCGACTGCTGTTTTCCAACTCCTTTGTATATGGAAAAAATGATGCTGTTTTTTCCATGGTCTGGAAGCTTCGTAAATATATTTATCATCCAGATCACCAAGCAGTTCTAATGTCTTAAATCCTTTTTCCATATAAATGCTTCACCCTTTCCCATAGTTTTTTTCTGCTTCGATAGAGGCTGGATTTGATTCTGCTTTCTGAAATTCCATGACGGGCTGAAATTTCGCTGATGCTGTCCATATACCAGTAGCGTCGTATAAAAATGTCACAGTCACCTTTTTTCAGGGATTCCAGAAATTTTTCAAGAATTTCCAGAATCTCTTTTCTCTGAATTTCATCATTCAAAGAATATGCTGTTACATCCTCTATCTCTTCCAGTTCTTTGCATAATTCTAATATGTGCTCTGTTGACCGTTTTGCAGCTTTTTTCCTGCGAAAACAGTCAATTGCCAGGTTTCGGGTTATTTTTCCAAGAAAAACAGACAGAATTGCCGGTTTTCTGGGTGGTATAGAATTCCATGCAGCCAACCATGTATCATTGACGCATTCATCGGAGTCTTCCTTATCATACAGAATATTCCAGGCAATACTGAAGCAGTACTTGCTATACTTTTCTTCGGTCGCCTGTATGGCTTTTTCTGATCTGTCAAAATACAAATTGATAATTACTGTATCTTCCACTTTTTTCACCTCATGTTTCTTTTTTTGCCTTCATAAGATAAGACGGATTTTGAATGGTAAAGTTGCAGTTTTAATAAAAATAATTTTCTTTTTCCAGAGTAAATAATACACTGTCGAAAAGTCAACCTGTCTTTTCAAAATTTCGACTGGAGAAATGGAGTGTATTCTGATAAAATAGGCATATAAAGGAGGACAAACGGAAATCCTTACAAATGATAAAAGCAAAAAGAACAGCCGAAGGCATTTTCAAGGCACGAATGAGGACTATACTTAACGAATAAGGGAGTACCTTATGGCAAACGCTAAACACGAAGATGCTGTTATGAAGATGGGCTTCGACTATTTTCGGAATACGATTCTTAAGACTCTGGGAATTGATTACCAGTATGAAGAAATCGGACCAACAGAACTGGTGGAACTGACAATTCAGTCTTTGTATATGGACTTTACCTTTCTGACTACGGGTGGTTTCTATATACATACAGAGTTTCAGACTACAGATAAAAAAGAAGCGGATTTGCGAAGATTCCATGCATATGATGCAGTATATTCCAACAAGACAGGGAAGAAAGTTATTACTTACGTCATTTATTCCGGCGGGATTACGAATGTGAAATCTGAACTGGACTGTGGGTTATATACTTACAGAGTGCAACCGATTTATCTGAAAGATAAGAATGCAGATGAAGTATTCCGGAAATTAAAGCAGAAGCAGGATAACGGTGACGTTTTTACTGAAGATGATTACGCAGCTCTTTCCCTGACACCATTGATGTCCGGAAAAATGAGCCGCAAGGATATGTTTAAAGAAGCAATTTGTCTGGCAAAGCCCAATATTGAGCTGAGTGCTGAAAAGGCAACCGCTATGTTGTATACACTGGCTGACAAGTTCTTAGACAGAGCTGAGTTAGACGAAATTAAGGAGGTAATGCGAATGACCAGACTTGGACAGATGTTAATGGATGAGGGCATGGAAAAGGGTATTGAACTTAAAGAAACCGACTCTATCAAAAAACTTATGAAAAATATGAACCTGACCATTGATCAGGCAATGAACGCTCTGGAGGTTCCGACAGATAAACGTGAAAAATACCGCAAGACAATCACTCCTGACAATTAATGGATAAAAGTACCGCCATATTGACTTATCACAATCAATAATGGCGGTATTTTTTTTAATACAGTTTTTTTACATTTTCTATCTGTTCATTTCATTGTACTGCACAATCCTTCTCATATTTCCAACCAGAAGCAATATCAGTACAATGGCTATAATTTTAAACGGAATATTCATATAAGCCTTGCACAAATCCCAATATATGGCAATGCACATAACAGCAACAGTGCCTCCTGTCAATATGCACATGGACATTTTTGAGACATACAGGGCTTTTCTCGCTTTGGTTTTATCAAATTTAAAACCTATTTTCAGATGCCGTGGATAGATATTTTTATATCTGTATGTACTCAGTACAATCCCCATCAGTCCATAGGAAACTATAATGCAGCTTCCTCCTGCTGATAAAAAGGGAAGAAATGTTACTGATTGTGGAAATACACCCAGATTTTCCAGGATATTTATGGAAAAGTTTACAAGGAATACAATTCCGCATCCACATCCCATCATCATTCCAAGCTGATTCTTCTGCCTCATGGAAGTGTTAAAAACTGCGAAAATCAAAACTGCCAGAACACAGCATAAAAGCACGGCTGCAATTGTTCCATATACAGATGACAGATAGGTCAAAATATAATCCGCATTAAAAGCCGGCAGATTTCCCATTACATCTGATTCACTTTTCCCTATCCATTTATTCTGCTGCCAGAATGAATGTAGCATTCCGGTGAAATAATCTTCCTCTCCACCACCTGAAAAAATAGCCTGTATACGTGCGATCTGATATTCTGTCAGGCTGCTGCTCAGATACCTGAGCAAAAAAACTGCTACAGGCATAGCCAGAAAACCAGCCCAGATTCCGCACATGGCCCTCTTTTTTCTCACAGTAAACCAGTTCTTTTGAATTGCGATTGTCAGCATAACCAGCATAGATACCAACATCATACAAGCTGTCATAAGTGCCGGCATGGCATAGACCAATATAACCGGTGCAATCATCCATATGATTGCTCTCATCAAGCCCTTATATCCCCATCCATGATATTTATACAAAATTGCTCCATATATGGGAACATAAAACAGCATCAGAGTCTGCATGGATATTCCTCTTCCTCCCGGCAGTACAATGAAGTATCTTGCCCCATTTAACTGATAGCCACCCAACAAGGTAACCAGACAGGCAAACAGTAAAATGACAGCAATTATTTTCGAAAATCTTGCCAGTACAGTGTAATCCAGAAGATATAAAATCATCATAACTGCAAGTCCGATCACAACATGGAACACATATCTGTCCGAACCGGCCGCAGCGTTCTCACTGATTTTTCCGGCAATCCCTGCATGTATCAAAACGCCTGCAATGCTGATAAGAACGATTATCCCCAGAAGTTTCCATGCAACCTGAGGCCTGTGGACACTGTCAAGAGAGATTCCTGTTTCCACAGGATCTCCCATATCCCGGACAGCTTCCCTCTCTGCCTGTTCACGATCCATGCCTGCCTGCATATTTGCCTCGATCTGATCTTCTATATGATCCTGAAATTCCTGTTTTACATAAGGCCGCGCTTTCTTACAGCGAATCTGTTCCAGTAATGTTTTCAGATATTCGTCCATAGATCACACCTCCATTACAAGCACGTTGGTCACTGCTGCAGAATACTCTTTCCATTCCTCAACTTTCTTTTCCAGAAATCCCCTTCCCTGTCTGGTCAGGCTGTAATACTTTCTAGTCTTTCCGGCTGCCTCCTGTTCATATACTGTCAGAAATCCCTTATCCTCCAGACTGTGCAGTAATGGATATAGCGTTCCTGCTTTCAGCTCAAACACGTTCTGAGATTTCTGCCGCAATGTATCGATCATCTCATATCCATACATATCCTTTTCTGACAGCAATTTCAGTATAAGCATTGTCATACTCCCGGAAACCAGTGATTTTTCAATAGCCATGGTATTCACCTCCCATTGTATAGATTGTCTATATATCGGTTATCTATATAATAAAGGAACCCGTATGCTATGTCAACTGTTTCCGGAATAATTTTGATAACTTCACTGCTACGGCAACCGAGTTCTGGTATCTACATACTTTTTCAGACAGAAAAACCACCGCATTGTCATATAGTAACACAATGCGGTGGTATAAATCTCTCAAAACAGATCCAGCATACTGTCCAGATAGATTTTTTCTCTGACATGTATCTGGTATTCCGGTCTGGTCATGTAATAGAGCAGAAATTCCAGTATCAGAGCACTTCCGAGTCCTCTTCCTTCTATTTTAAAATTTGAAAATCCCATTGGAAGATAGATATCCCGGATATCATTGATTCCAATGAACCCCGGATTCTCCATAGCTTTTGAAAAAAGATAGCCTCTCGACCCGTCCGGTGCCTTGCAGTGATGCTCCGGGCAGTTTTCGCCCAGATTTTTACGGCTGACCGTTTCATAGCAGACTTTTCTGTCCCTGCAGCCGAACCAGCAGCATTCATTGCAGAGAAATTCTACCTTGTCCTTCTCAGCCTGAGACAATGTATTCAACTTATCAAAAGCCTTGTTTAGCCGGAAATCCGGCACAACATAATGGAAATCTTTTCTCCTGATTTCTTCCTCAAGCTGTGTAAAATCTGTCAGAACCTTGGTAGTGGAGGAAACAAAATAGAGTCCCGGATACTGCTCCTTAAGATGTTCCAAAAGCAGTTCTGAATAAATGATCACACCGTTTCGCGGTTCTCTGTTTCTCTCAAACAACCGGCACAGTGCATTGCATTTTCTGTCTGAAAGGTGTTCCTGGCGAAGCAGGGAATTGCTGAAAGTCAGTCGGGCAGAAATCCCATATTCCTGCATCAGTTCAAGAACCTCCTCCGGATCATTCTCTCCGAAGCCTGCCCTGCCTCCACCCCAGACACAGTCTGCCGGAGCACCATATACGGAACCTATTTCGCACCAGTCATAAAAATATTCCCTGTGTTCCCGATATAATGGCAAAAACATCCGATACAGTTCATAAAACTCAAACAGCCCGGGCAGGTGAAAATATGCTTTCTCCCTCATTAATTTTCCAGCACATCCTCTATAGTTTCCGAAGCATCTTCAAGGGCATCCAGGGCTTCGATCAGTTCATCTGCTTTTCCTGTGTGTGTCTCCTCTTCTTCATACTCATCGATCAGTGCTGTCAGCTGATCTTTTATCTCTTCCAGACCTTCATAGATTTCCTTTAATTTTTCTTCCCTTTCCATTACGGATGAAAGCTTTACAACTTTAGACATTGCGATACCTCCCATATGCATTTTCTTTAGGAAAAATTATAACACTGCCCTCTTTTTATGTCTATATAATCTGAAGGCACTTGTGATACCCTTTTCCTCTGTGGTATTCTATAGATATGATCATTGCGTTACGCAAAATATAAAGTGGAGGATTTTTATGTTAGTTTGTGATTATATTGTAGAATCTATTGATGGTGACTATGCACATCTTCGCAGAACAGATCTGCCTGAAGAGGAATTAAAGCTCGTAGCACGGGCGCTTCTGCCCTTTGACATCACAGAAGGATGCAGATTACATTATGAAATGATGCAGTATAGTATCATTGACTGATTTGACAGTCTCCGCCTCACAGCCGTTACAAAAAGTTTACCAGAAAAGGCAGGTAAGTGACTTTTTTATCCTTTACCTGCCTGTAACTTCATACACTCTCTGTAATATCATTTTTTCATCAGATACCCATATTTACGCATCTGCCTTCTTAACAGCTGCTCCACACGTCTTATTACTTCCCTGGGATAATTTTCCGAATTCTTCTGTAAGTATATCTGAATATCTTTGAATGTAAATTGAAAACCAATCTGAACGCCATACAGTTCTTCTGCTGCATCCAACTGTATGTCGAAATCAGAGCTAAATGGCTTCGCCTCAATTTTTTCCAGACAATATTCCAATGACTGATCAATAGGATAATCCTGATTTATGTCGGCAAACATACAAAGTCCCTGATCAAAAAAAGGACTCAGTTCATATTTCTGTGTTTTTTCATTATAAATGACCGCAATATTGTTGGTATGTCTGTCCTCATTCATGAAAAACGCATCTATTTCCAGCATTGCAGTCAGATACGCTCCAAAATTATCTATTTTAGTAATTTCTTCCACCTGAGTTACCAGGTACTGAATGCGTTCTGAAACATCCGCAAAATCTGAGAGCTTTACTGCCAGACTTTCACCTGTATATCGACGATACAATTTTTCCAGCGGAATCAGAACCTGATTTGCTTTCAGAAAATCCAAACTGGAACAGCCCTGAAATATTTTCCCATTATACTCAATTACAGCTGCATCATACTCAACAAAAGGAAAAGGACAGGTACTCTTCTGCAAAAGGTCAGATACAAGAACTTGAGATAAACCTTCATATCCCATATAATCAGCCTTATACCACCTGTCATCAATTTTCCATTTGAGCTGATCTCCCTTGGAAGTATGACCGCTCTTATGCAAGGGAGAATATGCATCAAAATTGCGAATTTCCATTTTTGATCAGCCCTCCTTTTTTAGAATCATAATCCATTGATGATCATCTGACATGCGCCCCTGTGTTTTTTCAATAATTAATAACGGATCATAAAATGGAAGCCCCATCTCTCTCAGAATATCTTTCCTGTGATCGCGTGTTCTAGGAAAACAGCGTTCTTCCAGAAAATATTCAAAATCAGCCCAATCCGGATCAGTTACAACTCCAAATGCCCGGAAAATAATCTGATCTGTATAGTTTTTAATCTTAATTTTTTCATGCCTGAAATCAATATCTATCGTTGTACACAGATCATCATGATTCATGAAATTCATACGCATTTTCACATCCGGATCATCAGAAAAATTATAGGCTCGCTTTATCTGACTGTAAATCGTCTGACGGGAAACGTGATACTGTCTGGCAATATCTGTAATTTTTTCTCCCCGGTCCTGCAGTGCCAAAATATGTGCCAACTGTTCTTCTGTAAACGAATTTTTCCTTCCGGTATTTTTTTTCTTTTCAGAAATAATGCTGTTATTCATATCAGCATTCAAGCATCTGTAATTGTCGGCATCTCTGGATATCTGCTTCAGTTCATGAATATCTGTTGTTCCAAAAATCTGCTGTATCTGATCTTGAAAGTTCATATTCACATCACCACCTAAAAAGACATTATGGAAACCACTTTCACATATAACAGTTTGTGTAATTGAGTATAGCATGGAGCAAAAAGAAGTGTCAAGAAATAGTTTCTTGACACTTCTCCACCCATATCTACTCAATATGATTATATGCTTTTTCTTATTTCCTCTCCAAAAATCCCTTGGTTTTCCCCATAACATCCTGGAGAATTTTCAGGTTTTCCAGTGTATCTGTTGTTTCCAGTGAATGGTTTGCATTTTCATAAGTATACATTGGCACCTGCTGTTTTTGTGAAAGAGCCTGTACTTCAGAAACAATACTCCATGGATCTGAAGTTCCGATAAAGGCAATGGCTTCTCTATGAGCAAAATTGTAGGTGTATTTCAATGGTGTGTATAGTATCTGCCGGCATCTGATGCTGTGTTTCTCTGCATATGCGGATGCTATGATCGTGCCTACGCTTTTTGCGACAAATAATATTTCATCATATTTGTCAAAGTCAATGGCAGAAAGACTTTTCTCTGCCTGTTCATAAAGGCTTTCGAATGCCTGCTGCATTTTTTCTTCATTTCCCCGGATATTTCCGCCATCATAAGTATAGCTTAATGCAATTGTTTCTTCATAGCCACATTCCTGCGCCAGCTTTCGTGAATAATATAAAAGCGGCTTGTCACAATGATACCCGATACCAGGGAAAAATACTGCTGCCTTCATGTTCTGCTCTCCATTTAATAACTGCTCTATCATTTTTCATCAGATTGCCAGAAGATTCTTGATTGCTTCCATATAAACCAGAACTGCCTCTTCCATACCGGATACGAGAATAAATTCATCTGCACTGTGGATACGATAATCAATTCCCGGCTTCTCAGGTCCAAATGCAATGATATTTTTAAGAGATTTTGCATAAGTGCCGCCACCGATCACCATCGGCTTGTTCTCTGTATCGCCTGTTACATCTGTGTAAGCTTTGTATAAAGCATTTACCAGCGGAGATTCTCTTGGGAAGAATAAGGCATCACCAATTCCCAGGATCTCTATACGTCCATTCTCATCATCAAGTCTGCTCTCACACATCCTGCGGACTTCATCTGATTTCAGTGTTACAGGTACTCTGATATCAATTGTACAGGAGATCACATCATTCTCTGTTTTGATCATACCGTTGCAAAGAGTAAGTTCGCCATACTCATCTGCAAATTTCAGTCCAATGCCTTCACCATCGCAGGATGTGCCGATATGTGTATTATAGAATTCCACAAAATCGTCCTTAAATCCTGCTTTCTCGAGACATTCAAAAGTAACACCTATTGCATTGACGCCAAGAGTCGGAGTACTGGCATGTGCCGGAACTCCCTTTGCATAAATACTGATCTGTCCATTTTCCTCTGTTACCTTATATTCCTGAAGCTTTGTCTCTGCAAGTACAGCTTCCAGTCTCTCCTTCAGTCCCTCTTCGGCAGGAACAACTATTGTGGAGGAATCACACACTGCGTTAAAAACAAAACCACCATCTGCAGAGATGATTTTCGTGTTCTTGGAATAAGCCATCATCTGCAGAAGTCCCTTTTCCCCATGGATACACGGGAAGCTGGCATCCGGGGTAAAGCCGCAGGATAATTCTTCTGCCACTTCATTATAATGTTCCATACATTTGGAACCTGTTTCCTCGTTACATCCCATAATGAGACGTACTCTCTTATTCAGCTTCACACCTGAATCGCGGAGAAGCTTCATTGCATAAAGAGCTTCCAGAACAGGTCCCTTGTCATCTGTTGTTCCACGACCGTAAACATAATCACCCTCGCGTGTCAGTTTAAAAGGATCATAACTCCAGTCGCCGCCTACAGGTACGATATCCAGATGTCCGGCAATACCAACAATCTCATCACCCTCACCCATCTCTGCATAACCACAGTAATTGTCCAGATTGACTGTCTTAAATCCAAGCTCCTGTGCAATCTTAAGACCTTCTTCCAGTGCTTTGGCAGGTCCTTCTCCAAAAGGCTTCCCCTCTGCGGGAGTGCCAAGCTGAGAATCAATGGCAACCAGCCTTCCCAGATTGGTAAGCATCTCCTCTGTTAATCCATGAATCTGTTCTTTGATATCCATATTTTTGCGCCTCCTGTTAAATACTTTCTCTATCTTTGAAATATCTTTATCACTATTTTCTCATTTTATCATATTCGGGCACAAAATAACAGTAGATCGCAGGAATGATTTTTCAGACCCACTCTATGGCCAGATAAAATTGCAGTTTCCGGCCTCCAGACCGTCAATTAGAATGTTCTGGCCTGTACAGAAACGGTTTTTTACCGCCATAAAGTAAATCCACTCTGCTGCCTCTTCCACAGACATCCATCGTTTCAGAGGTGTGAGTTCCATGATCTGATCCCAGAGCTTTTCATCCTCCATCACCGGCCGGTTCAGTTCAGTCATAACCCCACCGAAATCCAGACTGTTGCATGTGGCCTGATAAGGAGCTATCCTCATAGCCACGTTTTTCGTGTAAGCAAGGACCCCTCCTTTACTTGCTGCATACTCCGGAAATTCAGAACCTGTATGCCCGCTTGCTGATCCGATCATAATAACAGAATAAATATTAGGATGAATGCCGTAATGTTCTGTAACAGAAATCGTCCCTTTCAGATTTACATCAATATCATCGCCATTCTGAACCCCTGCATTATTGATCAGAATATCTACCTGTCCGATTTCCGGATAAGAGCTTTTGTCTCTGATATCCAGACAGAAATGAGTATATTTCGGATGTTGGATCGAGGATATATTTTTATCAAATCCATAGACTTCATGATTTTCTTTCAGGAAAAATTCTGCACAGTCCTTCCCGATCCCGGATGCTGTGCCTGTGATCAGGACTTTCATCAAGCAAAATTCTCCTTCATACTTTTACGCAACGCTGTAATAAGAACTGCTGCTACTGCAATACACAGAACCCTGTCAATGTAGTCCGTGATAAACTGAACTACAAAACAGCTTCCTACCATTCCAAGAGGTGTTTTTGCCAGAAGCTGTACAAGAACAGTGGATCCGGAAGAAGTGATTCCTCCAAATAAAAATGCCGTAATACAGGAACTGATTATAGTAGATGGAAGTGTGATCACAAGAGCAGCCGGAAATATCTGCCACTTTTTCGGCTGGAATTTTCTGTACACAAGACCTGTCACAAAACCAAGAAGAATTCCTACCGGTGCATAATACAGGGAATAAATATCTACAGTCATTCCCATCAGCAGGCCGCTGAGCAGATTAGGAAGCATTCCATAAAAGGGTCCCAGAACAGCAGCCACAAATACAGTTCCAATACTGTCCAGATAAATAGGAAGTTTCAGAAATAAAGCAATCTGTCCTCCCACAAAATTAATGCAAATAGCAAAAGCGATCATACAGATCTTCTGTACACTTATTTTTTCAGTTTTCATTTTAAATCTCCTCGTATTAAATCTTGTAAAATATCCAGTTCTTCCGGTTCCTGATCTAGGATCCTTGAAAGAAACATCTGAAAGAATCCATACACATCTACCTCAGTCAACACCCTTGTATTTGAAGTTTTCCGGTAGAAATTCATAGAATCCACAACAGACTGTCCAAGAGAAATCCCCTCTGTTTCAATCTGTACATAGGAATCAAAGCCTTTGCAGAGTTCCGGATTGATAAAATATGCCACTGCCAGGGGATCATTGATCACACAGCCAATGATATGCTCCCATTCCCAATGAAAATCAAAATAAAATTTCGTAATCTTCTTTACAAATTCCCCTGTTTCTTTATTCAGACGGCACATATACTCCAGCAGATCAGGCGTGAGCACAATCTTTCTCGTCACATCCAGCCCCACCATATGGATTTTCTGACCATTCTGATGGAGTGTCTCATACACCAGGGAAGCGCCGTCCGGGTCACACCAGTAATTGTATTCTGCAACAGGTGAACAGTTTCCATGACTTTTAAAGCTGCCGCCCATGGAAACAATTTCCTCAATACAGGAAAATGCTTCTTTATCCTTCTGGATCAGTCTGGCAAGATTGGTCATAGGTGCCAGTTCGATTATGGATACTTTCTCTTTTTTCAATACATCAGCCAGAAAATCCACAGCACTGATCTGCTGCTGATAACCGGTTACTTCAGGCAGAAAGCTCTCTCCAAGCCCGTCTTCTCCGTGAGTATCCAGAGCATTCACGTAATCCCGCCTTAAGGGAGTGCTTTCCCCAATGTACACAGGAACATCCAGACGATTCATCTGCTTCAGGATTTTCTTTGCATTTCCAAATCCCATCTCCACCGGTGAATTTCCACACACAATGGTGATTCCGATCACTTCGATCTCCGGTGATTTCAGTGCAAGCATAATCGCAAGACTGTCATCAATCCCCGGATCACAATCAATAATTACTTTTCTTTTTTTCATTTAATTCCTTTCTGTCAAAGCAAAAAAAATACTTTTGTTTATCCCTCAATAAACAAAAGCATCAGCAAACAGACCGCTTATGATAACTCATAAGCGACCGCAATATTTTTTACTTTGCCTAGTTTTTTATACTGGGAGGGTTTCGAACCAGTTTCGGTGGTTATTTTAACACATATTTTTATGCATGACAACAGTTAGCGCATACACCATTTGAGATTTGCAGCATATTCTAAGAGCAGAAATCTCGTGACATGCTCCCGCCACTTAAATCTTACAGATTTTGAAGTGGGGGCTTCCTGCTCGATTGCCCTTCAGGGCAAAGCTAAAACAGGCTATCCCCGCGTGTCCCGCGGTTCTTTTTTATCCGGTTACGGATCTTTTCTGTGCTATTATGCACATTTTTTATATATTCTTTTTCCTTCTTTCAGAATATTGACCGCCGCATTCACATCCCGGTCCATCCGGTTTCCACATTCGCACAGGTATGTCCGTTCTGATAATGCCAGTTCTTTCTTTTTATGCCCGCATACACTGCATATCTTGCTGGATGCAAAATATCTGTCTACTTTTATCAGATATTTTCCGCGTTCTTCCAGCTTATATCCAAGCATGGAAAGGAACTGACCGTATCCGTTATCCTGTATCCCTTTTCCGAAATGCAGGCCTCCGGCTATCCCCTTCAGGTTCAGATCCTCCACACATACTGCGTCATAGTCTTCTGCAAGGCTGTGGCTGAGCTTATGCTGGAAATCCTTCCTCTGGTTCTTTATCTTTTCATGATATAAAGCAACCTTTTTCTTCTGTTTCTGATAGTTACGGCTGCCCTTTTCACATCTGGAAAGTTTTCTCTGTTCACGGGCAAGTTTTTTCTCTGCATTCCGGTAAAACATGGGATATCCGGCTCTTTCACCGGTAGAAAATACACACATCCCATGCATGGCAAAATCCATCCCCAGGAATTTTTCCGCCTGTCTTTTCTCCGCTGTTTGGTTTTCACAGTCGAACAGCAGGCTGGCAAAATATTTTCCGGACGGTTCCCTGCTCACAGTCACTGATTTCAGCTTCCATCCCTCCGGGATCATACGGTGGAGTTTTATTTTTACCGGCTGCATCTTTGGCAGTTTCAGGAATCTGTCCTGCAAACAGATATTCCCATTTACCATATTCGTTGTATAGGATTTCCGCGAATGTTTTTTTGATTTATAATGCGGAAATCCCACTCCCGGTTCCCGGAAAAATTTCCGGAAAGCCCCTTCCAGATTTAACTGTACATTCGCCAGCGCAAGAGAATCCACTTCTTTCAGCCATGGATATTCTTTTTTATATCCGGCCGGCGTATTTTTCAGCATCTTTTTTTCTTCCTGATAATAACGGATCTTATCCGCAAGCATCCGGTTATAGAGAAAACGGCTGCAGCCGATCGTTTTTTCTATCTGAGTTATCTGTTCTTTATTGGGATAAATCCTTATTTTTACTGCCCGGTTTATCTTTCTCACCCTGACTTTCTATATACTGATGGATTGTTCCAACAGGTGCTATATTTCAAAGATTTCTTTTGCTCTCTCTGACATCTTATCGTCCAGCATCTTTCTGCTATATTTCATAACCATGATCAGCTAACAACACAGAATGAGAATTATTATGTACACTCACTTATTGTTTATTTCGACCGTCCAATTTTCAAGAGCATATTGTTCTTTTTCTATTATAATATATTTATTGTATCAGAACAAGTGTTTTTGTGATTTTTTATGAATTTGAGCAGACATGCTCGAATGTGCAATTCATCCCATCACCTATAGGACGCCACTGAAAAACTATTTTTATACACATTATATAGTAGATTAAAACAAATAAAAACACTTTATATTGTACTGCTTTATGCAAAATAAAGACTTTTTCAGTGGCGTCCCTATAGAGGTGAGGGAATTCTTGCTACGGTTGTTAAAGGAGTATCTGCATGAAAAATAAAAAATGGATCACGCTGGCAGCTGCCGTTGTGCTTGCTGTGACTTCACTTCCTGTGACAGCATTTGCAGAGAAAAAAGACAGCACAGATGATAAGATGCTTACAAAAACCACTTTAAATAGCGCGGAGAATCTATAAAAGAAGTGGCGGAAATACCAGCAATGATATTTCCGCCGTTTTTACAACTCTGAATATCCTATCCAGAGCTACTTTGTGTTCATAGTATATGTTTTACAATCAAGTTTTATGAAATGTAAAAAGGAACTCGTCCAGAGCCCCTTTCCTTTGAATAAGTAATAATATCTTTCTCACTCCGGAAAAAGACTTCTTTGTACTTATATAATACTGGTTCAATTACTCCTTGTCAATATCTATTTTTATCTTTGTAATGTGTTCTGTCAAAGAAAGTTACTGTTCACATGATAGTATATTTATTGTTTACAAGTTGGTAGGTTCCGGTTATTATAAATCTAAGATTATTTGAGGTGTTAAAAGAGATGCAGGAGCCGCGACGCCTGCCAAATAATTTCTTTCATCTATAAATGCTCTGTTCCGAATGGATAGAGCTTTTTATTTTGCAATAAACATAATCAGAATCAATACTTTGCTAATAGTTTTTTCCAGGGTTTATAGCCTTTCATATAAGCAAAGTCTTCTTCATTTTGGAAGCCTGCAATCAGTTCTTTTTTCATTTCTTCAGCATATGGATTTTCTGCGTCTTGAAATTTTATATGTTTATATAATCTTGATTTCTGAAAATCACAGATTGTATCGACATTTTCCAGCTTTTCATATGCTTCTTCTGTTTTTTCCTGTTCCATGTATAATTGTCCAAGTTTTAGTTTTTTCATGGGATCATAGTCGGAAAAATAATTCAGATATTTTTCTGCCATTTCATAATTCCCTTTTCGCAAGTAGAATCCGAACAGAGAATCTGCCGCATGGTGCTGGATTTTTTCATCCTTGTCATTTAGTGCTATTTCGTACCAGAAATTAATCTGTTCGTCGTACTTATCGGGGTGCTCACACTGACCTATGATTCTTCGCGAGTCAAGCATCACCGCCACCTGCCAGATTAGCATGTTGCAGTTAGGGTAATCTTTTATGATATTTACTGCCCATTGATAGGTTTTTTCGTAACCTTCTACCGAAAACATTTTGTCCATTTCTTGAATAAGTTCTGTAATTTCAACGTCTGTCAGATTTTCATGAAAAGACAATAGGGTATCAAGGGAAATATGTAGCAGCCTTGCAATAGGTGCTAACAGTTCAATATCTGGATTGGAGTTCCCGTTCTCCCATTTATTCACCGCTGGGGTAGTTACTCCTAAGCGGTTTGCCATTTCCTCCTGGGTGAAACCAGACACTTTTCTATATTTTTTTATCACACTTCCAATATTCATCCTAATTCTCTCCTGATTGAAATTTCAAAAGCTTTTGTGATTAAATCATAGCATGATTGGAAATTGGACACAATTGAATTGTTGTTAAATAAAATTCATATTTTTTAACTAATGGGAAAGTTGATCGTGATTAGCAGTTGATTTTGGGGGCATATCCTAACAAAAGGAATCATGGAGGCTGTGTTTTGCGATACTTTGTATGTCCCCCCTGGTCACCAATTAATTAATTATGCATACTCTAACAGAAGAAGTCGGTAAAGGAGTGTCTGCATGAAAAATAAAAAATGGATTTCACTAGCGACAGCAGTCGTTCTGGCGGTGACTGCACTGCCGCTGGGAGTGTTTGCTGCAAAGAAAGATGAGGCGAAGCTTGCAAAAGTTACCTTAAATGAAGTAGCCCATTCCATCTTTTATGCACCGCAGTATGTGGCAATCGAAGAGGGATATTTTAAAGATGAGGGGCTTGATATGACGCTTATAACTGGCTTTGGGGCAGATAAAACTATGACTGCCGTCATATCCGGCGAGGCGGACATCGGATTTATGGGAGCAGAAGCATCTATCTATGCCTATCAGGAAGGAGCTACTGATCCTGTTGTAAACTTTGCACAGCTTACCCAACGGGCCGGAAATTTCCTTGTGGCAAGAGAAGAAATGCCGGATTTTAAATGGGAAGATCTGAAAGGCAGGAAAGTTTTGGGCGGACGCAAAGGTGGCATGCCGGAAATGGTATTTGAATATATTCTGAAGCAGAATGGCCTTGACCCTCAGAAAGATCTGTCTATTGACCAGAGCATTGACTTCGGCGCTACTGCGGCTGCTTTTACAGGAGATGATTCGGCAGATTTCACTGTAGAATTTGAGCCGTCTGCTACTGCTCTTGAAAAGCAGGGCGCTGGGTATGTCGTGGCATCCCTTGGTGTTGACTCCGGCTATGTGCCTTATACCTCCTACAGTGCCAAAACCAGCTATATGGAAAAAAATCCTGATATCATGCAGAAATTCACTGATGCTCTGCAGAAAGGTATGGACTACGTTCAGAGCCATACTCCAGAGGAGATTGCAGAAGTAATCGAGCCACAGTTCCCTGAAACAGATCTGGATACCATCACAGCCATTGTAAAACGTTATTACGATCAGGACACCTGGAAAGAAAATCTGGTGTTCGGGCAGGATGGTTTTGAACTGCTGCAGGATATCCTGGAAGATGCAGGTGAACTGAAAGAACGTACACCGTATACAGAACTGGTCAACACAGAATTTGCGCAAAATGCTTCCTGATGATTTGCTTTTTCTGATCCTCCTGTAATTTTAGCCCGATATTCGTCTCTTCTCATCCGTTCCTTCATATTGTCAGAGATTTTTGACTTGATTCAGCCAAACCATAATCTTATATATACTTTGAGTAACAGGTAGTAAAAAAGAACCATATTTTAACTCCAATTTCGAGAAACGCAGACAGAATTTCGTCATTTTGTCCTGCGTTTTTCTTATGTCTTTTGACAGTTTGACGGAATCCCCAGATACTGGTTACGGCTTTTCGTCAGAATGACAAGAAACGAAAAAAATCTTTGTACGATTCTTCCCTAGCCATCCCCCCTCCTTTTCGCTATACTATCTACAGATGAAAGAAACGAGTAATCAATCAGCAAAAACAATATGAAATAATTTTGGAGGAATAATAATCATGGCAAGCTTATCATTACAGCACATTAACAAAACTTACCCAAATGGTTTCCAGGCAGTTAAAGATTTCAATCTGGAGATCGAAGATAAAGAATTCATCATTTTCGTAGGACCTTCAGGATGTGGTAAATCTACTACACTTCGTATGATTGCCGGTCTGGAAGAAATTTCCGGCGGTACATTAAAGATTGGTGACAAAGTTATGAACGATGTAGAGCCTAAAGACCGTGATATCGCAATGGTATTCCAGAACTACGCTCTGTATCCTCATATGACAGTATATGATAACATGGCATTCGGACTTAAACTTCGTAAAGTTCCGAAAGACCAGATTGATAAAGCAGTTCGTGAAGCTGCAAGAATCCTTGACCTTGAGAAACTTCTTGATCGTAAACCGAAGGCTCTTTCCGGTGGTCAGAGACAGCGTGTTGCTATGGGACGTGCTATCGTACGTAATCCTAAGGTATTCCTTATGGATGAGCCTCTTTCCAACCTGGATGCTAAACTTCGTGTACAGATGCGTATCGAGATTTCCAAGATCCACCAGAGACTGGGTGCTACAATCATCTATGTAACACATGACCAGACAGAGGCTATGACTCTTGGTACCAGAATCGTTGTTATGAAAGACGGTGTTGTTCAGCAGGTAGATACACCTCAGAACCTGTATCAGAAACCAGGCAACTTATTCGTTGCAGGATTCATGGGATCTCCGCAGATGAACTTCCTTGACGCTGTTATCTCCGAAAAAGGCGGCAACCTTATCGCTAAAGTTGGCGATCATGAACTGGCTATCCCGGCTGCTAAAGCAAAAGCTCTTAAAGATGGCGGCTATGTAGGTAAAACAGTTGTTCTCGGTATCCGTCCGGAAGATATCCATGATTCCCAGATGTTCATCGAAGCTTCTCCAAGCGCACCGATGACATCCGTAGTTAAAGTTTACGAGCTTCTCGGAGCTGAAGTATTCTTATACTTCGACGTAAACGGAACTCAGGTTACAGCACGAGTTGATCCTCGTACAACAGCTAAGACCGGTGATCCGATCAAATTCGCATTCGATATGGAAAAATCTCATTTCTTTGATAAAGAAACAGAACTTACAATCTGCAACTAATTTTCAGGAATCTTTAATAAACCCGGGGAGTTTTCCCCGGGTTTTTATGTTATAATATAGAATTGGCTGCCTGATTACTTCGATCAGACAATTTGCAAGGATTGCTATAAGCTGATTCATACCCCAAAAGAAAGGATTGACCTAATGAAAATACAACAGATTTTACAGAAATGCCTGACAGACTGGAAGAATATCAGCCAGATTGATTTCTGTCTGCTGGATTCTGATAACCATATCTTTCTCTCTACCTGCGATAAAAAACTTCCTGCAGAATCAAAACTGGAAGAATTTCGCCAAAGCAGTGCCCTGTGTGTTTCCAATACAAGCTGCTGCCTGTATAAGATCATGGAGAACCATTCCATCTCCTATATTCTGATCGTATGGGGAAAAGCAGAAAGTACTGCTACCATCGGAGAGCTGGCCGTATGCCAGGTACAGAGTCTCCTGGCTGCCTATGCAGAGAAAAGCGACAAGAATACCTTTATGCAGAATCTTCTCCTTGGTAGTTATTCCGATGTAGATGCCTTTAACCGCGCCAAGAAACTGCACATTGCAACTTCTGTTCAGCGTGCCGTATTTCTTGTGGAAACCAAACAGACCAAGGATGAGAACGCTCTCGCTACGATCCGGAATATTTTCTCTGCCCGTACCAGAGATTTCATCACAGCTATTGATGATACAGGGATTATCATCATCAGAGAATTACAGTCTACAGAAACTTATGAGGATCTGGAATCAATTGCATATATGCTTGTAGATATGTTAAATACAGAAGCAATGACTTCCGCATGGGTTGCATACAGTAATCTGGCAGAGGATATTTCCAGGCTTCCAGACGCATACAAGGAAGCACATACAGCCCTTGAAGTAGGCAAGATTTTCTACGCAGATAAAAATGTATTCGGATATAACCAGCTTGGAATCGGCAGACTGATCTACCAGCTTCCTGTTTCCATATGTGAAATGTTTATCGACGAGATCTTCAAAGAGGAAACTCTGGATTCTATTGACGAAGAAACCCTGATCACCATCCGTACCTTCTTTGAAAATAACCTGAATCTCTCCGAGACCTCCAGACAGCTTTATGTACACAGAAATACTCTGGTGTACCGCTTTGAGAAGCTGCAGAGAAAATTCGGACTGGATATCCGTGCATTTGAGGATGCATTAACATTTAAACTGGCGATGATGGTTGTGGACTACATAAAATATTCTAAAAATCATCCGTCATAGATTTCTCAGACAATTTGATAACATCCATCTGCGTGATCAAACCGGCAGACTCTTACAGCTACGTGGCTACGCGATTCTACACCGAATAACTGGCTCCGCAGGGACTTACTTGATTCGGTTAAAAAAGCGTTATATCTTCACCAGAAATCTCTGTTGAAAATACAACGCTTTTTATTATTTCTTATATATTCTATTTCGCTTCTTTCAGCAGCATCAGATGCTCTTCCGGAAAATGAATATATTTCGGAACTTTTGCATGCGGATCTTCCTCAAAATTTCCTTTGGGGCACATCCACCAGACCGGCTGACAGTCTCCACCTTTCTTGTTCTTCAGTAAATACTGATGTTCAAAGGTCGTTTCAATATATTCCATAACTTCCACTTCCATGTGGTTCTCTCCGCCTTCAGATGCACCTTTCATCCAGTGACCGCGGATTCCCACATGCGTAACATCATCCGGCACCACATCTTTGGTCTGCAGCATCAAATCCCAGTCCACTGCATAAATACTGTGTTTTCCCATTTTCTGTACAGTTGAGAAATTTTTACACCCTGTCAGTCTGGCTGCCTGCAGAATACCGGGTCGTTCAAAGAGTTTCTTGGTTTCTCCTGTAGTAAGTGCCTGACCGCTGTCCAGAATTGTCAGATGTCCGCAGAACTTGTAAGCCTCATCGCGGCTGTGAGTGACCAGAATCATATCACCTGTGTACTCATTAAGAAAGTTCTGCATATCACGCTGCATGATATCTTTCAGATATCCATCCAGTGCTGAGAACGGTTCATCCAGAAGGATGACTTCCGGTTCTCCGATCATCATTCGTGCCAGTGCGACACGCTGCTGCTGACCTCCGGAAAGCTGTCCCGGATAACGTTTCTCCAGCCCGTTAAGCTGATAGCGCTCTATGTAATCTGCCACTTTTGCCTTAAGATGTTTCTTATCTCCTCTGTATCCGCATGCGATATTCTTCTCTACAGTCATGGTAGGAAAAAGTGCATAGTTCTGAAAAAGATAGCCGACCTTCCTCTCCTGCGGTTTAAGATTGATTTTCTTTTCTGAATCAAAAAGAACTTTATCATTTACAACAATTCTTCCTGAGTCCGGTGTCTGGATTCCTGCAATACAGCGCAGAGTCATACTTTTTCCGCTTCCGGATGCTCCAAGGATCCCCATTGGAGAACCATCACTCTCCAGCTTTACTTTCAGAGTGAAGCCATGAAGTTTCTTCTCAATATCCACACTGACTGCCATTACATCCACCTGCCCATCTTCATTCCCTTACCGGAAACGATATTGATCGCCGCAACGATCACAAATGAAATGATCAAGATCACAACTACCCAGAAACCGGCCATGCCATAATTTCCTGCCGCAGTCTCCGAAGCAATGGCAACGGAAACGGTTCTGGTCTTGCCAAGAATGTTTCCTGCGAGCATGGATGTAGCACCGTATTCTCCGATTGCTCTGGCAAAGGCAAGGACTGTACCGGATGCGATTCCGGGTCCTGCTGTCGGCATGACAACTGTCCAGAAGATTCTTCTGTCACTCATGCCAAGTGTCTTGCCTGCTGCGATTAAATTCACATCCACCTGTTCAAATGCAGCGCGTGCATTTCGGTACATCAGTGGAAACGCAATTACAGATGCTGCGATCACGCAGCCCTTCCAGGTCTGTACGATCTTAATGTCAAAATTATCCAGCAGAAATGCCCCGAACGGACGTCTCAGACTGAACAGCAAAAGCAGAATGAAACCGGCCACTGTCGGGGGAAGTACCAGAGGCATGGTCAGAATACCATCCAGTATGCCTCTGGAAAAAGGTTTCATCTTCATTACCAGTCTCGCAAAGAATATTCCCAGAAAGAACGCGATCACAGTCGCTGTGAAACCTGTTTTCAATGAAATCCACAAGGGACTCCAGTTTATTTCTGCCAGAAATTCACTCATTCTTATTTAGCTTCCTCTGTTGTCTCTGTCTCAGCATTTGTTTCTGTGTCATCTGCTTCTTCTGTTGCTTCTGCATCTTTATCATCTGTTTCGGAAGCATCATCTGCTTTGTATGCTGTGAATCCGTATTTCTCGAATACTTTCATAGCGTCGTCAGATTTGATGTACTCAAGGAATGCTTCTGTAGCTGCTGTATCATCTTCAGATGCCTCTTTGTCTTCGATAAGGCCTACCGGATAGAGAACAGGTGTCTTCAGTGCATCTGCCGGAGCTTCTGCGATAACGTCTACTTTATCTGCAACGGAAGCTGCATCTGTAGCATAAACGATACCGATCTCATTACTTCCTTCACTTACTGCAGCAAGAACTTCAGATACATTTTTACCTTCATTGATTTCCATCTTATTTACTTCATCTGTAATTCCAAGATTGTCGAAAATTTCTCTGGAATACTGTCCAACAGGAACGCTGTCACCTGCAAGTGCGATGTTGGCCGCATCTGTGATGTTCTCGAATCCTGTAACTTTTGTTTCTCCATCCTTAGGTTTGATCAGAACGACTTTGTTCTCAAGGATATCTTCTACCGTATCTTTCTTAGCCAGATCTTCGTCTACCAGAGCGTCCATCTGCTTGTCAGCTGCTGAGAAGAAGATATCGCAGCGTGCGCCTTCTTCGATCTGTGTCTGTAATGTGCCTGAGCTGTCTGCATTGTAGAGGATTTCAACATCAGGATATGTCTCATTGAAGTCTTTCTGGATTTCTTCCATTGCATTGCTTAAGCTTGCTGCGATGAATGTGTTGACTTCACCTTTTAAGTCTGTACCCGCTGCGAAAACTCCTGTGCTGAACATTCCTGCACTCAGTACTCCTGCCATCATTGCTGCAATTAATTTCTTTCTCATATTTTTACCGCCTTTCATTTAGTTTCGTTTTGTTTTATTCAGTTTTGTTTCCTTTTGTATCTATTGTACAAAACTTTTGTATTCTTGTCAATTTTATTTGTATATGTTATCATGTAAATGATAAAAGGTCGAAAGCCTTATTTTTACTGCCATAAACAACTTTCCGGCCTTTGATCGGGTATCAGATAAATCGTTACTGTTCACTCCGTTCTCAGTAACGCAGCCAAAATTCATTCCAGATTGCCTGTGGCAATGGAATTTTGGCTTGTATGTCTCGGGATTTTGGCATATCCATGCCAAAACACCTCGCGGGATAGTGGAGTGTGAACAGTAACGATAAATCTATAGAAAAAAAATAATAAACAGTGAGGTAATTATCATGAAATTAAGTGCACGCAATCAGTTAAAAGGGAAAGTAGTAAGTATCAATAACGGAGCTGTAAACTCCATCGTTTCTATTGATATCGGCGGTGGAAACATTATCACAGCAACCATCTCCTGTGCAGCAGTTGAAGAATTAAACCTGAAAGTAGGTTCTGATGCTTATGCAGTGATCAAGGCTACTAATGTCATGGTAGGTATTGATGAATAAACTTTACACAGCTCAGGAGGTCGCAGACCGTCTAAAGATCAAAAAGACAACGGTCTATGAACTTATCAAGCGCGGTGAGCTGGAATCTTCCAAAATCGGAAAACAACTCAGGGTCAGCGAAGATCAGTTGACACAGTATCTTAACAGAAGCAGTTCCGGCAATTCCGAAAGCGGGCAGGATATTCCATACACTTCTGTTAATTTTGAACCTGAGAGCTCTCTGCTGAAGAGAGATTATCTGCTTCATTCCAGTGGTATCATTTTAGGCGGCCAGACTTCTGCCGCCCTGGAGCTTCTTCTCGGCAAAATGTCCGCTCATCCTGATGGCCTTCCTGTCCTGCAGTCTCATATGAATGACTATAACGGACTTTATTCCCTGTATTTCGAAAAGGCACATATCGCTGCTACCAGTCTGGATATAGATGATATCCGTCACCTGGTTCCCGGAATCCCGCTGATACTTCTTTCTTTATATAAATACTCTGTCGGCTTCTATGTACAGGCCGGAAATCCTGAAAAGATTTCTTCTGTGGAGAACCTGACGGATCCGAAAGTTGTTTTTATGAATCGTGAAAAGGGAAGTGCCCGCAGGGTTTATCTGGACCGTCTGTTAAAAGAACGGGGAATCTCTTCTGAAAAAATCAGCGGATACAGAAATGAAGCTGTCTCTGATATGTCATCTGCATCTGCTGTTTTTGAGCACAGAGCGAATGTTGCTTTTGGAGAAGAAATGATCGCACGTTACTTTCCGGGACTTGATTTCGTCCCTGTGACTGATATGCAGATGTATCTGGCAATTCCTGCGGAATCTGTGAGAAAGCCGGGGTTCTCTGTTCTTGTGGAAATTGTACAGTCTGAAGATTTCAAAGCTGAGATTCATCATCTGACAGGTTATGATACCTCTTATACCGGCGAAATGATCTGTATATAAGAAACCTGTAACATAATAAAAAGCCCTGCTGTCCGGGATATACGCTTATGACGTACATGCCGCTTATACAGCAGGGCTTTTCTTATACATTATTTACAACCAAGAAGTGTTTTTCCGATAAAGTATCCAAGCACCAGAATACCAAGTGCGATTCTGTACCATCCGAATGCCTTAAAGTCATGTTTCTTTATGTATCCCATCAGGAATTTGATCGCGATAATGGAAACTACAAATGCCACTACCATTCCCACGATCAGGATCATCACCTCTGTTCCTGTGAAAGAGAAACCGAATTTCAGGATTTTCAGAAGACTGGCTCCGAACATGACCGGGATTCCCAGGAAGAAGGTAAATTCTGCTGCTACTGTACGGGAGGTTCCTGCAAGGATACCACCGATAATGGTGGAACCTGAACGGGATGTACCCGGAACTACGGAGAGTACCTGGAACAGACCGATGATGAGTGCAGTCTTAAATGACAGATTTTCCAGATTTGTACAGGTTGGTCTTCTTCTCTTGTTATAATTCTCAATGACAATGAAGAGGATACCATATACGATCAGTGCAATGGCAACTACTACATAGTTATTAAATTTCTCTTCAATGACATCATTAAACGGAAGTGCGATAACAATCGTCGGTATACAGGCTACTATAATTTTAAACCAGAGTACCCATTTTTCTTTATCACAGAACTTCTCCACAAAAGTAAGAATTCCTCTGGATACTGCACCATGCCTGTTAAGCACTGCCTGCTGTTTCTTTGAAATTGGTCTGATATAAAACGGCCACAATTTGTTCCAGTAGAGAACTACAACCGCGAGGATCGCGCCAAGCTGGATCACTACGAAAAACAGATTCTTAAAATCCTCTGTCACATTCAGTTTCAGGAACTCATCCACCAGGATCATATGTCCGGTACTGCTGATCGGGAGCCATTCTGTGATTCCCTCTACAATCCCAAGGAAAATGACCTTTAACAGTTCAATAAAATCCATAATCTTTCCCTTCCTGTTTTCTTTTTTGTTGTTATTCTTATTTACAACGATTTTCAACCGGATCAGACAGGTTTCTGCCAGATAATAAGTAATGCAAAAGACCCACATATATCTATCTGACTCACTGTAAATACTCATATGATTATATTACACACCATGCCACTGATACAACTGTAATCTGTATTTTTCTGCTGATTCTATAAGATAAAAACAGCCGCCTTTTCTCCGACAGAGAAAATTACGGCTGCTTTTCATCATTTCATATTATTTATCAGTTCTTTATCTTCTTGCAATCGTAGCAATATCAATAAGAGATAAATTGTTCAGGTCTGTATTCTCAAGGCTGGTTGCCAGTGCTTCTGCTGTATCCAGAGAAGTAAGGACATTGACACCTGTCTCGATGGCGTTACGTCTGATGACGAAACCATCTTTCTGATGCTCTACACCCTGTGGCGGAGTATCGATGACAACGTCGATCTTATGACCAAGGATAAGGTCCATAAGGTTCGGTGCAGGCTGCTCCAGCTTATTTGTACGGATAACTTTGATTCCGTTTTCTTTGAGGACTTTTGCAGTTCCCAGTGTAGCATAGATTCTGTATCCAAGTGCTTCGAATCTTCTTGCGATCGGGATGATATCCTGTTTGTCTTCGTCTTTGACAGTGATAATCATGTTTTTATGTTTCGGAAGACGGATACCTGCTCCGATAAATGCTTTGTAAAGCGCTTCATTGAATGTCTCAGCAATACCAAGGCACTCACCTGTTGACTTCATTTCCGGTCCAAGACTGATATCAGCGCCGCGGATCTTCTCAAATGAGAATACAGGCATCTTGATCGCATAGTGTTTTGCTTCCGGCTGAAGTCCCGGTTCATAGCCCATGTCTTTCAGCTTGTATCCAAGGATTACCTTCGTTGCAAGAGGAACGATCGGAATTCCTGTTACCTTGCTGATGTACGGTACAGTACGGCTGGAACGAGGATTAACCTCAATCACATATACATCATCTCCAAGAACAATGAACTGGATGTTGATCATACCGATAACATGCAGTGCTCTTGCAAGACGCCTGGTGTATTCTGCAATTGTCTCTTTTGCTTTCTCGCTGATGGTCTTAGCCGGGTATACGGAGATACTGTCACCGGAGTGGATTCCGGCACGCTCGATATGTTCCATGATACCAGGAATCAGGATATCCTCGCCATCGCATACAGCATCTACTTCGATTTCCTTACCCATCAGGTATTTATCAACAAGGATCGGGTGCTCCTGTGCAATCTGGTTAATCACACCAATATACTCTTCTACGTCCTCATCGCTTACAGCGATTCTCATGCCCTGACCACCAAGTACATAGGAAGGACGAACCAGAACAGGATAACCCAGCTCATTTGCTGCTTTCTTAGCTTCCTCAGCAGTAAATACTGTCTGTCCCTTTGGTCTCGGGATCTCGCATTTTTCAAGAATCTCATCAAAGAGCTCACGGTCCTCTGCTGCATCTACGTTCTCCGCAGATGTTCCGAGAATCTTAACGCCCATCTTTGTCAGTGCTTCTGTTAATTTGATAGCTGTCTGACCACCGAACTGTACAACTGCTCCGTCCGGTTTCTCGATATTTACTACATTCTCAACATCTTCCGGTGTCAGAGGCTCGAAATACAGTTTATCTGCAATATCAAAGTCTGTACTTACTGTTTCCGGGTTGTTGTTGATGATAATGGTCTCATAGCCTTCTTTTGCAAATGCCCATGTACAGTGTACGGAACAGAAGTCGAACTCAATACCCTGACCGATACGGATCGGACCGGAACCAAGTACCAGGATTTTCTTTTTATCCGGTGTTGCTACTGCTTCATTCTCTGTGCCTTCATCGCCGTATACAGAATAGTAATATGGTGTTGCTGCCGCAAACTCTGCAGCACAGGTATCAACCATCTTGTATGCTGCTTTGATCTGGTATTCTTCACGAAGAGCTTTGATTTCTTCTTCTGTTTTACCTGTCAGACGAGCAATGATATAATCCGGAAATTCCATGCGCTTTGCTTCCAGAAGAAGCTCTTTTGTAAGCTTTCTGGTTTTAAGTGCATTTTCCATTCCAACAAGGATTGCCAGCTTATCAATGAACCAGATATCAATCTTGGTAATGTCATGAAGCATGGACTGCGGCATACCGCGGCGGATTGCTTCTGCGATTTTCCAGATTCTGCGGTCATCTACGATTTCCAGTTCTGCCAGAAGTTCTTCATCTGTAAGCTGTGTAAAATCGTAGGACATAAGGCTGTCTACATGCTGTTCCAGAGAACGAATTGCTTTCATCAGAGCGCCTTCAAAGTTATGGCAGATGCTCATAACCTCACCGGTAGCTTTCATCTGAGTCGTAAGGGTTCTCTTTGCAGTAATAAATTTGTCAAATGGAAGTCTCGGAATCTTCACTACGCAGTAGTCAAGCATTGGCTCGAAACTTGCATATGTTTTTCCTGTGATCGCATTCGGGATCTCATCCAGTGTGTAACCCAGAGCAATCTTTGCTGCAACCTTTGCGATCGGGTAACCTGTTGCCTTACTTGCAAGTGCAGAGGAACGGCTTACACGCGGGTTTACCTCGATTACACAGTATTCAAAGCTGTCCGGTTTCAGAGCGTACTGAACGTTACATCCACCTGTGATTCCAAGTTCTGTGATGATGTTCAGGGCTGAAGTACGGAGCATCTGATATTCTTTATCTCCCAGTGTCTGAGATGGAGCAACTACGATAGAGTCACCTGTGTGGACACCAACCGGATCAATGTTCTCCATGTTGCAGACTGTGATACAGTTTCCTGCACTGTCACGCATTACTTCATATTCAATCTCTTTCCATCCTGCGATGCAGCGCTCTACCAGAACTTCACCTACACGTGAAAGACGAAGACCATTCTCTAGGATTTCACGAAGTTCATATTCATTATGAGCGATACCGCCGCCGCTTCCACCGAGTGTGTAAGCAGGACGGAGAACTACCGGATAACCAATGATGTTTGTAAATGCAAGACCATCTTCTACTGTTGTAACAACCTTGGATGCTGCAATCGGCTCACCGATCTTCTCCATGGTATCTTTAAATTCCTGACGGTCCTCCGCTTTCTTGATTGTCTGGGCAGTTGTACCGATCAGTCTTATATTGTGTTCTTTGAGGAAACCTTTCTCATCCAGCTCCATGGCAAGGTTTAATCCCGCCTGGCCGCCCAGTGTAGGAAGGACGCTGTCCGGTTTCTCTTTCAGGATAAGCTGTTCTACTACTTCTACTGTCAGAGGCTCGATATAAACTCTGTCAGCGATATCTTTATCTGTCATGATGGTTGCAGGGTTGGAGTTAAGAAGAACAACCTCAATGCCTTCTTCTTTCAGGGAACGGCATGCCTGTGTTCCTGCATAGTCAAACTCTGCTGCCTGGCCGATGATAATCGGGCCGGAACCAATTACAAGTACTTTTTTAATGTCTTTATTTCTTGGCATTATTTATTTCCTCCCATCATATCCATAAATCTGTCAAACAGGTAACTGGAATCCTGCGGTCCCGGGCATGCTTCAGGATGGAACTGTACAGTAAAGATATTCTTTCCTTCGTATGCCATACCTTCGTTTGTGCCGTCATTGACGTTAACGAATGCAGGTTTTGCAATGTTTTTCTCTTCAAGTCCCTCAGCATCTACTACATAACCATGGTTCTGGGAAGAAATGTAAACACGTCCTGTTGCAAGGTCTTTGACCGGATGATTTCCGCCTCTGTGTCCGTATTTCATCTTATGAGTATCTCCACCTGTTGCAAGAGCCATAAGCTGATGTCCAAGACAGATTGCGAAGATCGGAACTTCAGAATCATATAATTTTTTTATTTCCTTTATAATAGAAGTACATTCCTTTGGATCTCCAGGGCCGTTACTTAACATAATGCCATCCGGATTTGTCTCCAGAATCTCTTCCGCAGGTGTCAGTGCCGGATAAATTGTAACCTCACATCCTCTTTCATTCAGGGAACGTGCAATGTTTCTCTTAGCTCCCAGGTCAAGAAGTGCTACTTTCGGACCGTCGCCTTTTAAAATCTCTTTCTCGCGGCATGTTACCTTCTCTACTACCTTACCTGTTGTATATGCTTTTAACTGGGGGATAATTGTATCTAAATCATAATTTTCATTGACGGTGATCATACCGTTCATGGTACCTTTCTCACGAAGGATTTTCGTTAAGGCTCTGGTATCAATTCCGGCAATACCTGGAATATCATGCTTTGTTAAGAAATGCTGAATCGTGTCCACGCTTCTGAAATTACTTGGGACACGGGATAATTCGCGGACAATAAAGCCGTCCACCCATGGCTTTGATGACTCCTGGTCATCATAACAAATTCCGTAATTCCCAATGAGGGGATAAGTCATACATACTGCCTGTCCTGCATAGGAAGGGTCGGTCATTACTTCCAGATAACCGGTCATGGAAGTATTAAAGACGATTTCGCTGATAACGTCTCTCGTTGAACCAATGCTTGTACCTTTGAACACATGGCCATCTTCTAATATCAGAAATGCTTTCATACAATCTCCCTTTCTTATCTTTATATTGTGTCTATCACTTATTTTTTCCTAAATCTTCAAGATTGTATCACAGCAAAGTGCTTTTTTCAACCTTATAAGGTACTAAAAATAATTAAGTTGATATTAAAAACTTTTTTGTAATTTCAGGCAGATCCAATCACATGCATTCACTGCTTTCTCACATCCAAATACCTCTATAAAATTTAAATCATCCTCTTCTCTGTGCAACTCTACACCGGATAACTGCTCCGCAGTTTATCAGAAGAAGCTTACACTTCTACGTAACAAATTGTGCGTTTTGATGATACTGTAAAAAAAATTAAAAAAATTTCAAAAAAGCTATTGACTTTTATCCATACATCGGTTATTATAAATGAGCAGTCGCGAGAGAGCGATTGATAAATAAGAAATGCAGAAGTGGCGGAATTGGCAGACGCGCAGGCTTCAGGTGCCTGTGGTAGCAATATCGTGTGGGTTCAAGTCCCATCTTCTGCATTATTTTTTTACTCAAAAAAGGAAACTGATACAGTTTCCTTTTTTTCTGTTCTTATGACACAAAAGACATCAGATAACGGTAAATCTTCCATGTGGTTTCATTATCGTAATGAGTTCCGTCTGTTGTCTTATATCCCTGCTTTTTCAGATAAGAATAAAGATCTGCATATTTCGCACCGGCAACTTCTTTTTTCATTCTGGCATTGAAATCTTCGATTTCCTCATTTGTTACATAAGGATCTTTGGTTACCTGTCCCACTGCCACAATATAGGCATCCGCTCCCTGCGCTTTCCATTTTGGAATCTCCTCATTCAGCAGACTGATATAATTTGAAATATTGTATACATCATTAACACCAAGCCAGACAAAAATATCTTCATTTCCTTTCATCTGCTCCTGCAAGGTCTTCAGGGCAGTATCTCTAAGCCATTTATACCCCATTCCAACCTCACATATCCATGTGATGTTATCGTTCTCCACAACATCTTTCATCATATCTGTTCTGGAATCTCCGATCATAATAGTCTTTCGCATTACCGCCTCTGCCGGATCACTCAGTTCAGAATATACAACATTTCCCTGATTTCGTACATATGCCCGTATTCTGTAATAATAAGTCTTTCCTGAAACAGCACCTGTATCTGCATAACTGAATGTTGTATTGCCGGAAACTATATTGATTCTTTTATATCCTCTGTCCTCGGATTCTGACCGGAATATCTGATATCCTTCTGCAGTTTTGATTTTTTTCCATTTGATCAGGGTTCCGCTTTCTTCTCTCACTCTTATCCGGGTGATCACAGGTTTTCCGGGAGCTGTTTTTATCTCCAGTGCTTTCGATGATGGGCTGTACAGAGTTTTGTTTCCCTGTTTCAGATAAGAACGTATCTTATAAGTGTAGAGCTTATCTTCAGAACCTGTCAGTGTAAAACTGGTAATGTTCCTGTTCTTGATCCTTTCCACGCATTTGTATTTTCCGTAGGCTTTATAATACAGAAAAATCTGATAGCCGGAGGCCTTCTTTACTTTATTCCAGTTCAGAGTCACTCTGTTTCCGGCTGCTGTTCCGGACAATACCGGTGTTTCCGGTTTTGCAGATGCTGCGGATGCCGATACTGTTCCAAACAGCATTACCGCTATCAACCAAAATAAAAAGAAACTCTTTCTGATATATTTCACATGACATTCCTCCCATCTATAACAATTCATCTATAGCAATACCGGACTGTCCACAGTATTTTACGGAATTGCCATAATCAAAGAGCCGGCTCTGTAAAAGATATCTGCTCTCACATCGCCGGCTTGATTTTATACTGTTCTCAATTATTTTTGTATTATTTGACTTTCACGCTCTTCACTGCGCTGTAACCTGTATATACCTTTGCAGATCCTACCATCTTATATGCGCGTGCTCTGAAATAATAAGTTTTACCACTTGTCAGTTTTGTCTTATTTGCGGTCAGCTTTGTAGTTCCTTTTACAACCGTACCCTTCTGGGATTTCTTGGATGATCCACAGTAAACATCATATCCGTCTGCACCTGCAACAGCCTTCCAGCTTACGGTTGCCACACCTTTTTTGGTGGACTTCACAGAGATTGCCGGCTTTGTACCTGTTGCTGTAGCTTTCACTTCTGCGGAATTTGACCAGGATCTGAGGTTCTTATTGGCATCTTTTACCTGTACAGTTGCTGTAACTCTGTATGTGTAGACTGTTCCTGTAGAAATCACATTATCTGTGTAATCTTCTCCGAACTCTGCGTCAGCCAGATCACCATTATCCCATGTTTTAACAGTTTCATATGCACCGTTGCCTGTTTTCTTCTCCAGTTTGTAAGAAGCATCATCTGTACTGGAACCAACGTTTACCACGATCTGATCCCATGTTGCAGATGTGATGGATGCAGTTGCCTTCAGCATTTTGACCTTGGATGAAACCTTTGCATCACAGCTGAACTGCTGAGGTACGGCAATCCATTCCGGTGTAAAGTCAATAGAAGGTGTCTTACTCAGTGAGTTTCCGTCAAGGTATAAGGAAACTACCTGAGATCCTTCCTTGCTGTTTTCCAGTTTCAGATTTGTGATCTTATTGTTTCTAAGATCAAGGATTCCCTGAAATCCGGCACAGTTAAATGAAGTGATGGCATTATTGGAGGCATTGACTTCTGAAAGACTCTTTACATAATCAGTATCTCCGATGTTCAGTCCTGCATTTGCCTGTGTGGTAAATTTATTGGAGCTTGCATCTACGAAATCCAGATTCTTCAGATATTTCTTGGAAGGCATTACTACCTTTGTCAGTTTATTGCTTCCATACTTCACTACACGAAGATTTGTGCATTTGCTGAGATCCAGAGTTCCTGCAAGACTGTTATTACTCAGATTCAGATATGCAACTTTTGTATTCTTTGTAATATTTACAGAAGTAAGTTTGTTATTTGCCGCAAACAGATCTGTCGCATAGGTAAAACGTTCAATACCTTTCAGGTTGGAAATTCCAAGTCCTGAAACATCAATCGTCTTGGCTGCTTTGATCTCTGCCGCTGAAAGTTTCTTATCCTTGTCTGTATCAATATTGTCTAAAACATACTGGCGGAACTTTGCATCCGGGAAGTTCGCTGAACTGACTGCTACTGCTGATGATGCTTCAGCAGCATCGGACTGAAATTCAGATCCGTCCTCTACCTCCGGAGCTTCCTCTTCTGCTGAGCCAACAGACTGTTCTTCTACTGTTGATGTATCATCACTAAAATCAGCAGCCTGAACGCTGATACCAGAAGTCATCATAGCTGCACTGATCATTCCTGCGACTAATAACTGATTTAATTTTCTGTTTTTCATCTTTCCCTCTCCTGTTCGTAATTTTCATACCTTTTGATACGATATAAAATTATCATATTCCATATCAATTTGCAACATATTTTTAATTATACTGTAATTATCTGGTAAATCTGTAAAAATAATTTACCCTGCAGTTACTTACTTCTCTTCCATTGTTTCTTTTTCCACTGGTGTTTCTTCCACCGGCTGTTCCTGTGCTGGTTCTGTTTCTGCTGTTTTCTCTGTCTCTGGTTCTTCCGGCTGTAATTCTTCTGCCGGTGTTTCTTCCGGCTCATTACTCCCATCTTCATCTTCATCTGAAGATACAGTGTCATTTTCCACATTCTTCGCCGGTTCCGGAGTCGGGCATGACGTTCCGCAATACGGACAGAAACTTACATTAATATCTACCTCCCGCTCGCAGGACGGGCAGATTTTCTCTCCTTTCAGGTTCGCAGCATTATCCTTATACTCCCTGATTTTCAGATAATGCTGATCAATCTCCTGACATAAAGCACTTAACTCACTATCAATTCCATCACCCTGAGAATGTCGTCTGTAAACAATATCACCGATATCAACTTTGATTTTCTCAATAATGCGCTCTTCTCCTGTGATTTTACTTCTTATCTTCTGTGCCTCGATCGTCTGCTCTGCGCGGGCACCTAATTCTCTTGTTGTCTTTCCCAGTTCCTTCGTTGTTTTTGAAAATGTCTTAACTAATCCATCAAAAAAATCTGTTCCCATAATATTTACTCCCTTCCATTATTGTCCTCATAATGCAAGAACAAAACTATTTTAATTAATGACTACCCTCCAGCAGGATCGGCTCCTGTCCGCGAAGAAGGATCTTCGGACCACCGTTTCCTTCTATGTATTCTCTTGTGATCACAACCTCTCCTATGCTGTCATCTTTCGGAATCTCATACATGAT
The DNA here is from genome assembly GCF_964240315.1 of Blautia sp. Marseille-P2398. Taxonomy (NCBI): domain Bacteria; kingdom Bacillati; phylum Bacillota; class Clostridia; order Lachnospirales; family Lachnospiraceae; genus Blautia; species Blautia sp. Marseille-P2398. Next base: position 175,970 of record NZ_CAXSTD010000004.1, on the reverse strand, counting down.
ATCCAGCATATACTCTTCCAGTATCGCGCGAAGTGCCCTGGCACCTGTATCTCTCTCCAGTGCTTTCGCAGCAATTGCATGAAGCGCCCCGTCTTCAAATTCCAGTTTCACTTCATCCAGTGCAAGAAGTTTCTGATACTGTTTAAGAATCGCATTCTTCGGCTCCTGCAGGATCTTCACAAGCATATCCTCATTCAATCCGTCCAGAGTAAAGATGATCGGAAGTCGTCCGATAAATTCCGGAATCATTCCAAAACTGCGGATATCCTCCACTGTTACTTTCTGAAGCAGATGAGGATCATTATCATATTTATCCTTCAGGTCTGCATAAAAACCGATAGATGCCTGCTTGTTCAGCCTTTCTTTAATGATATTCTCCAGATCAGGAAAAGCACCGCCACAGATAAACAGAATATTACGTGTATTAACAGTTACAAGCGGTACCATTGCGTTTTTGCTGTTTGCACCTACAGGAACTTCCACCTCACTTCCCTCAAGAAGCTTCAGCATTCCCTGCTGCACTGCCTCACCACTGACATCTCTCTGGTTGGTGTTCTTCTTCTTGGCAATCTTATCAATCTCATCAATGAAAATAATACCATGCTCGGCACGCTCCACATCATTATCTGCCGCCGCCAGAAGTTTGGAAACAACGCTCTCTATATCATCGCCAATATAACCGGCTTCTGTAAGAGAAGTGGCATCTGCAATTGCAAGCGGCACATCCAGAAGTTTCGCCAGGGTTTTAACCAGATAGGTTTTACCGCATCCGGTTGGTCCGATCATCAGCATATTAGATTTCTCAATTTCAATCTCATCCATTGTATCTGTTGCCACACGTTTATAGTGATTGTAAACCGCTACAGACATTACTTTCTTGGCCTTCTCCTGACCAATCACATACTGGTCAAGGGTTTCTTTGATCTTATGGGGAGCAGGAATATTTTTCAGATCCAGAACCGGTTTTTCCTGTTTCTTTTTCTTTTTTTCTTTCTTTGGCTGCTGCACCGGATTCTGGAAGCTGCCCAGATCGATCATACTCACATTCGGCATATTCAACAGGTCAGAATAATTGAACTTACCCTCATTAAACTGCTGATTCATAGAATTAAAGCTCTTCTGCATACAATCTGTGCAGACATGTATGTTATTGGGAAGTTCGATCATCGGACCGGCCTTGCTCTCAGGTCTGCGGCAGAGAAAACAGAATTTTTCGGATTTGTTTCTCTTTTTCTCTGTATCTTCGCTGCTGTCTATTATTTCATCATCATTATAGTTCTCGCTCATAATGACTCCTTTCTATATCCTCTTATTCGTAACAGTACAGTGCTCCTGCAGGATAGCAGGCTGCTGGATCATTACGCTTATTTAACTGAATTATATCATACAATTCCCTTATAACAAAATGAAAGTTTTATAAACACAAAAAGAATCCTGCCTGGGTTACTGTTCACTGATAATATTATAAAAGACACCGCCGCATGGGCGATGTCTTTTGTTTTATTCATTGTCCGGTCTGGTGCCGAGAGTCAGCTCTACAGTATTTTCTTCATATTCCCCATTAGTGGCTCTTGCAATAACTGCCTCAATCTTCTCTCCCGATTTATAATACTGCAGTTTATCCAGCAGATCATCACCATCACTGACTTTCTGTCCGTCGAATTTTACGATGATGTCGCCTTTACAGATACCTGCCTCCTGTGCCGGAGAATCATCCTCCACACTTCTTACAAAGGCGCCTGTGGGCATATTATACATCTCAATTGCCTCTGTGGTCAGACTGGCAAGACTTACTCCCAGATATCCTTTTTTGCTGCTGTCTACTTTCTCCCTGGTCTCACGATTCATCAGTTCTTCCAGAATAGGCTTTGCCTTGGAAATAGGAATGGCATATCCCATACCTTCTACAGCACTGTCTGCGTATTTTGCAGAATTGATGCCGATCAGCTCGCCTTTCATATTCAAAAGTGCACCACCACTGTTACCCGGATTGATTGCCGCATCCGTCTGGATCAGTCCTGTACTGTTCGTTCCGTCATCTGTAGAAATCGTCCGGTTCAATGCACTTATCCAACCTGATGTTACAGACTGACCATATCCAAGCGCATTACCGATCGCAACTACCTGCTGCCCTACTGCCAGATCATCCGAACTTCCTATCTGAGCAATCTTGATCTGATTTAAAGTGTCCTCAGGGATATCCGATTTCTTCACCGCAACTACTGCCAGATCATTATCAGCATCTGTACCCTTAATCTTGGCACTGACCGCATCCTCTACATTCAGATCTCCATTATCTCCCGCATTCACAGTCTCTGTCTCTGCATTTGCCACATCATCCCCGATAAAGCAGACACTCAGAGTTGTAGCTCCATCCACCACGTGATTATTCGTTGCGATCAGAAGCTCATCATCGTTATCTCCAACGATAATCCCTGAACCTGTTGACGCACTCTTATATTGGCGGGAACTATATCCGAAAAAGCTTGGTATTTCCTGAACACTGACAGTAGTGATCGCAACTACAGAAGGCATGGAAGCCTGAGCCACTGCTGCTACTGTTCCATTCTCAGAGTCAGACAGCACCTTATCGGCAGTGCTGTCATCTGATGCCGTTTCCTGAAGATCCACACTGTCTGTAGTTTTAATCTGCACCGAAGACTTACCTGTATTCAGGAATCTGTCTGCTGCAAAATTCGCCGCCTGAAATACAACTGCCGCCACCAGGCCAAAGATCACAGCCAGTGCGATTGTCGTCCCTGCTTTTTTCTGAAAAGAATTCTGATTTCTTCTGTGTCCAGAGGGACCGGATGGTTTCAAAACAGTTCCCTGTTCTTCATGGAACTGATAATGTTCATATCTGGGCTGCTGACCGGAATCATCTGTTTTTTCACCCAGGTTTCTTTCATCATTCATGTAATCTGCTCCCTTCTGTTCCTGTATTACTGTTTATCGGAGCACTCCCCGAAATAAACAATGATCTGTAACTGTTTTATTTCTGCACAGTTACAGCAATTCTTCTCCTGAACTCTGGAATCAGTATATCAATTAATTGTGTTCAAAATGTGACAATTATCGTAAATTGGCGTGTCTTAAGGTTATCCGCTTACCTTTATTTTCTGTTCCAGTAATATGGACTCATGGTACATGCAAGAACAACTTTCCGGGGAAGTTTTCTGTATCTTTTCCCCAGGAAATATCCTGCATATTTCATTCCGCTCTGCCAGATCAGCTGAGGAATCAGCCAGAAGTGTCCCGTTCTTATCAGATAGCCCAGGCTTCTTTTTACCAGACGGATTCCCTCTCCCTCAGAAGGTACTCCTTCAAAAATTTCCGGATGCTCTGCCTGGGATACTCCCAGATCGAAGTTTCTGTGAAACTGCTGTCTTCCGGAATAATTATGGGAATGATACACTCTCGCATCTGCCGCATAGACAACTGAATAACCTTTCTGAATCATTGTTCCGGCACAGATCATATCTTCATTGAAAATCGCCCGCTCTGTAAAACCGCCTGTTTTCTGATAAATCCCTTTATCATAGGCCGCACACACATTAGAACAGAAATAGGTCTTGATCCCGTACTTATCAATATCAGCCAGCGACTTTACCGAGGACTGCTCCGGATAATTAAAAGAACGGGTATAACGTTCCAGAAAGCGACAGTCTGCCCTGGGTAATTGTCTTGCATAGGCTGCTCCTGCACCCGGATTTTCACTGACAGCACAGACAAGATTTCCAATTACTTTTCTGTCAGCAGGGAGAGCATCCTGTGTCATAAAGATCATAATATCTGCATTCGAAAGTTCTGCTGCCCTTCTTCTGGTTCCGCCATGATCAAAATCCTTCTGTTCCAGGTGATGAACCTCAAGGATCGGACATTTCTCCCATTCTCTGTTCCAGTACTGCTCTCCCGTATTCATAACCAGAATCCTGCGGGGACGGTATTCCTGTTCTTCCAGCCTGTGCAGCAGTTCTCCAAATTCTCTGCCGGGACGATAGGCAGGAATGATTACATCAACTGTCGCAGTGTCATTATATTTTTCCTTATGCGTCATCCTCAACACTCCTTATCTGAAAAGAGGACCATCCTTTCCAACAGATGGTCCTCTTTTCTATTATTTATATTTTTATAGCAGTTCCCTGTTACTGTTCTTCAGAACTTGCTCCGGAATCTGCTGCTGAATCATCGCTGAATCCATCGTCGCCGCCGGTCTCATCTCCGCCGGTGTCATCGCCGCCGTCGTAGTCTCCACCACCAGTGTCACTGCCGGTGTCATCGCCGCCATTATCATAACTGCCGTCATCACCACTGTTATCATAATCGCCACCGCCGCCATTATCATAACCGCCATCATAACCACCGTTATCATAATCATTGTCATAATCATAATCGCCGCTGTTATCCGTACTGCCGGAGGTATTATCGCCGGACCATACAAAAGTGTCATTTGCATTTGTGGTATCAGTGTCCTGTGTCGTAGTCTTGGCTGCATCATCCAGCTTACTTTCTCCGCCGACGATCTCAAGTATCTTATTACTGCGGGCCACTACCTCAGAAGACGGAGTATAATCCTGATCATCATACAGGAACTTGTGAAGTTCAACTACATTGTTCTCAAGATCAGTAGGAACAATAATACTTCCCTTGATATTGGAGAATTTAAACTTCTGCGGGAATCCCGTGCTGTCTGTAAATTTATATCCGATCAGAGTCGGAATAAGTCCCAGAATATCCTGTTTTGAAAGAGATGTTGTAACCATCGGGAATACATCATCCATAATCTTAAAAATAGAAGAAAGACCCGCTATCTTCGCCTTGTCAAAGAGCATTCCAAGTACTCGTCTCTGACGCTCTGTACGTCCCATATCAAGACTTGCAGTATAACGGATACGGCAATAGGATGTCGCCTGTACACCGTTCAGATGATAAGTTCCTACAATGGCTTCCTCATCTTCCGGCTTTGGCTCCGGTTTCTCGATTGGAGTGTAATCTTTCCCTGTCAGCTTGGATGTTTCCACGCAATAGTTATTCATATGTTCAATTTCCGCATAAGATAACGGAATATCAAGACCGCCAAGATCATCTACCACTTCTACAAGTGCAGAAAAATCGGCCGTCGCATAATCGGAAATATCCAGATCCAGGTTTGTATTTAACATAGTGATCGCCTGTTCCGGACCACCCAGCGCATAGGCTGCATTTGCCTTCGTATAGGTATCATCTCCAACATTGAGAAGTGTATCTCTGTATACGGAAACCATACGCACTTCTTTTGTATCGTTGTTTACACTCACAATGATCATGGTATCACTGTTCTGTGCAGAATACTGGGAGCCTTCCCCTCTGGTATCAATACCAAACAGCACATAGGTCTTGTAGCCTGTCATCTTTGGTGCTTCCTGGTTTACGACTATTTTTTCCTTTTTCAGTTCCGGCTGCTCAATCTTATCCAGCCTGGAAGAAATCTGTCCATACACATACAGCCCGCCAATAAACAGCAGCAGTACAATGATTTCAAGCACAAACAGTACTTTTTTCTTTTTTCCTGGTTTAGCCATGCCTTTTTCCCCTTATCTTAATATGCATTTTTGTTTATAAATCCCTTGAAAAATGTAAGGAATATAATCTTGATATCCAGCCCTATGCTCCAGTTTTCAATGTAATAAAGGTCATATTCGATTCTTTTTCTTATGGATGTGTCTCCGCGGTAACCATTCACCTGAGCCCAGCCGGTAAGTCCCGGGCGAACCTGATGTTTCACCATATATCTCGGGATTTCTTCTCTGAATTTCTCTACAAAAAACGGCCGCTCCGGTCGTGGTCCCACAAGACTCATGTTACCCTTCAGTATGTTGAAAAGCTGTGGCAGTTCATCAATACTGGTGTGACGCATAAACTTTCCGATGGGTGTTACTCTTGGGTCATTCTTTACTGTCCATGCCTTCTTCTCTTCCGATTCCGGCTGTACTTCCATGGAACGGAACTTGTACATCCGAAAAGTCTGGTTATGAAGTCCAACCCTCTCCTGTTTATAGATCAGTGGTCCCGGTGATGTCAGCTTAATGATAACACACATTAACAGCATCAGCGGTGAGGTTACTATGATTCCAACAATAGATCCTGCAATGTCCATCGCCCGCTTGACCAGTGCATTGAATGTATTGTTCAACGGTACATAACGGATATTGATAACCGGAAGTCCCAGTATGTCTTCTGTATATGGTTTTGTCGGAATGATCTTATTATAATCCGGGATAAACTTGGTGTGTACTCCGGATTTTTCACACAGTGCTACAATCTCTTCCAGGCGGTAATATTCACTTAAGCCCAGAGTGATCGCTATTTCATCCAGCCGGTTCTCCGGAAGTATTATATTCAGATTGGCAATCCTTCCAAGAACTTTGATTCCCTTGTACTCTGTTCCTGCCGGAACATTGTCATCCAGTATTCCGCGGATCACATATCCCCACTGAGGATTGGCAAGAACTCTGTCAATATATTCCTCTGCTGCGCGGCTGTATCCCACACAGATCATCTGTTTCTGATTCAGTCCCTTCTCTCTCATATCTCTCAGAAGAGCGAAAATCAACATTCGTGCACACCACTGAAGCACAATATTGATTACATAAAACATAATATAAGTAGAACGGGAAAAATCGCTCTCATCTATCATGTAAAATGTAAACATCAGAATAAGGAGCCCAAGCGAGTTGGCCTTTACAATATTAGCCAATACAAGCCGACGCCCCTGCATCCGCATGGGAGTATACAATGTGAAAGCCTGATACAACAACAGATAAACCGGTACAATAAAAACCAGCATCAGCATATACTGCTGAAAGCTTCTGGTTCTGACTGCTGTTGCTGCCATAGGACCAACAAAACGGATCAGCCATGCCAGAAAATATGACAGTACCAGTACAATTGCATCAATGATCATATGGAGACGACTGAAATTCTTTTCATTGTCCTTTAGCAATCTTTTGTCACCTCATTTTTTTATCGTTTCTATATTATAATAGTTGTTTTATAAAAGCAATAAAAATTTATCTTTCTTTCTTATCATCCGCACAAACGCCTGAAGATATTCACCCACAATTCAACTTGAATCCTAAAATAGTTTGACAGATTTTGAAATTTAAAAGGTATTTTATGATTTTTTTTACTGATCTGGAATCCATTCTTAATTCCCGCAATATACTCTCTTCCGAATCCTTTCAGCGCAAAAAACAGAATTTTGATTCCAAATCCTGCAACAAGAAACGGAAGATTGATAATAATCTGTAACACCGGCATATTTTTGTATATCAGATAAATATTATTTCTGGAAGAATACCGGATCTTGAACTGATTATATCTGGATCCGCTGGTACCGCTTCCCACATGGTATACCATGGCATCAGGTGCATACCAGTTTTCATATCCGTAGATCCTGGCCCGGTATCCCACGTCCATGTCCTCCAGATATGCAAAATGTTCTTCGTCAAAATATCCCAGCTCATCAAAGATCTTCTTTCTGTAAATAGCAGCTCCTGCACAGGAAGCAAAAATCTTCTCTTCCTTTTCATAGGTATGGATATTTTTCCCCTTACCTCTTGCATAAGCCCATCCAAGCGCGCAGTAATAGTTTCCTGCATCATCCAGCCTGTCCCTGTCATGAAACTGAATCATTCTGGCAGCACAGGAGAAAGCTTTGGGATGCCTTTTGATGGCTGACAGCATTTCTTCTATAAAATTCTCCGTTACTTCAATATCATTGTTTAAAAGCAGTACATAAGGTGAACGTGATGCTCTGATCCCTTCATTGACCGCTTTACAGAATCCGAAATTCTCCGGCAGTTCGATCAGATGGACCCATGGATACCTTGCAGCAACAAAAGCGCAGCTTCCGTCATTGGATCCATTATCCACAAGAATTACATCAAAATTGCTTACAGTCTGACACTCCAGACCTGCAAGTACGCCATCCAGATAAGCCATCCCATTAAAATTCGGAATGATCACTGATACTTCCTGCATGATTTCCTCCCTGTCTTCTCTTTTTTCTGTCCTGCTTCTGTCTCCATTCCCGGGATTGGCTTCAGAGAATAATTCCATTTGGTAAGAGACAGGTTTTTGTTATAACAGGGATCTCCGTTTTTGAGAATGTCTATCCAGTGACATCGCATATATTCAATCTCCGTCTGAAAACGGCGCACTTTCTCCTTGCTGTCTTCAGCTCCTCTGGTCTTTGATTCCATATGATAAAGCTTCGCATAGGGATCATATACGATCAGATAGCCGTTTTTTCTTACTTTCAGGCAAAGATCCACATCATTAAATGCCACAGCCAGTTCTTCTGTAAATCCTCCTGCCTGCTCAAAAACCTCTTTCTTCATCAACAGACAGGCGGCAGTCACTGCACTCATATCCTGAAGAAGGGATGCCTTATGCAGATAGCCGGTATGGTCCGCAGGCATATCTACGAACATATGCCCCGCAATACCGCCCATTCCGATCACACATCCTGCATGCTGGATTGTATTATCCGGATAAATGAGCTTTGCTCCGACACCGCCCACTTCCGGACGCTGACACACTCCAAGCATTTCTTCCAGCCAGTCCGGATTGATGGATTTTACATCATTATTCAGGAAAAGCAGATATTCTCCCTTTGCATGTGCCGCAGCAAAGTTATTGATGGCAGAATAATTAAATTCTTTTCCCCATCTCAAAAGATGGATCTTCCGGTTTCCGGAAAGCTCTTTATAATATCGGAAAATCTCATCAGTGGTACTGTTATTCTCCACGATTATGATTTCAAAATTCTGATAACCGGTATTCTTCTCCAGCATTTCCAGACAGGTCTGAAGAGTCTCTTTCTCGTCTTTGTTTGGTATGATAACAGACACCAGAGGTTTTCCCTGCACCGGATATTTCACCCGGTAAAAGCCCAGATCCTGTGTATGGCTTACCTCGCCTTCTGTACCTGTTCTCTCAAGATGAGCTTCTATTGCTCTCTTGCCGGCTTCAAATGCGTACATTTTACTGGCAGGATTATCTGCAGTGGAGGCTTTGTGTGTTCTCCAGTGATACAGGATTTCCGGAACATGTAAAACCTCTCCGGCATTCTCCGTACAGCGGAAGATAAAATCGTAATCCTGAGCTCCGTCGAATTCTTTTCGGAAACCTCCGGCCTTTTCTACAATACTCTTTCGCACTACAAAAAAGTGGCAGATATAATTATTGGAACGCAGGAGATCCAGATTAAAATCCGGTTTCAGATGTGGCTGAAAATGCTCGTCCAGTTCTGTTGTAACCTTATCCTCGTCTGTATAAAGCGCATCTGCCTGCGGATGATCCTGCAGTATTTTCACGATCTCATATAATGCATTGGGTGCCAGCAGGTCATCATGGTCAAGAAGCCCCACAAATTCACCTTTTGTCATTGCAAACGCGCGGTTTGTGTTCTCTGCAATGCCAAGGTTCTCTTTGAGATTGCAGAATCTTACCCGGGAATCTCCGGCTGAATATTCTGCCAGTACTTTCTGCATCTCCTCATTGTCAGGACTTGCATTTACGATACACAGCTCCCAGTTTGAATAAGTCTGAACGATCAGTGATTCTATCATCTGTCTCAAAAATTCTACAGGTGTCTGATAAGCCGGAACTGCAATGCTGATTAGCGGTGAATAATCAAATTTCTGTTTCCTCTGTGTTTCCAGTGTTTCCTCCGTCGGAATGTAAGCCCGGTACCATGGACCATATGGTACTTCTTCCGGTTCAAAACGTTCATGCAGCCTGATCCAGAATTCCTTTAGTCCATAATGCTTCATGTAGCGGAACCCTTTCCGGATCGTATAGGGGGAAAGCTTCCTGAACATTTTCGTCCACTGGATTTTTCCTCCTGCAGATGGTTTTTTACTCATATGATAACCTCGATTTTTACTATGATTTTTTATTTTAACATTGTATGATATTTTTTGCAAGAAAGGAGAGAAATGTGTTATACTGTTATTGTTTTTATGTTATCGTTTTTATGTAACTGTTCACATACAATGAACAGTTACTTTTCAACATTTTTATGTACAGGAGTATTATATACCATGATGATAAAGAAAAAAAGAATCACTGCAGCCCTGCTGGCTCTGGGACTTGGTGCTGTCACCATGTTTTCACAGTTTCCGGTATCTGCTGCTGAAGAAACAGCTCAGAATACAGACGCCGCCGCACAGACAGCAGATCCGTCTGTCGTAGTCACCAACGGTATCGACGGATGGCCCCAGGCTTCCGATATTTCGTCTGCCGCAGCAATTGTAATGGAAACTTCCACTAACACAGTCCTGTATTCCAAAAATGCAGATCAGCCCCTTTACCCTGCAAGCGCAGTCAAGATCATGACCTGCCTGGTTGCTCTTGAGAACAGCAGTCTGGATGAACAGGTAACCATGACTGCAACCGGTGTTTCCGGTGTTACTGACGGAGGAGCCAATATTTCCTCACAGTTAGATGAGGTTTTCACCATGGAACAATGTTTATATGCCATCATGGTTGCCTCTGCCAATGATATCGCACTGCAGGTAGCTGAACATGTGGGAGGTTCTGTGGATGCTTTTGTACAGATAATGAATACCCGGGCACAGGAACTTGGCTGCACCAATACTGTCTTTACCAATCCTACCGGTCTTCCTGATGAGAACCAGCATATCACCGCCCATGATATGGCTCTGATCATGGAAGCAGCTATGGCAAATGACACTTTCCGCACTATTGCAGCAACTACTTCCTATACACTTCCGGCAACAAATGTTTCCGGCGGTGAACGTGTACTTACAAACAATTTTACCATGATAAACAGCACCAGCGACGGTTATTATAAACCCTGTATCGGCGGTAAGGAAGGGTACACAGAAGCTTCCGGAAGTACCCTGGTATGTGAAGCTTCCAAAAATAACATGAAGCTGGTATGCATTGTATTAAATGGCGCATCCGGTGTTACCGATGATGAAGCGATCGCGCTTCTCAATTATGGTTTTGACAATTTTGCACCCCTTACCATCGCAGACGATGATTTTAACCGTCTTTCCGGTGGTACAGTCATTGCACCAAACGGTGCCACAGAAGATAATCTGACCACAGAAGATACTTCTTCTGACGGACAGATCACACGCCAGTATTACTTTGGAGGAACTCCTGTAGGAACTGCGATTCTGGAAGACGCAGAGCAGCAGACAAATGATGCCGCAGTAACCGGTCAGAAGAATATGGAGGCAGCACAGGCATATTCTGCTTCCCATACAACTGCTCCTTATTATATCATCGGGGCGATCGGGGCAGCATTCCTGCTGTTTTTCCTGTTCCTGATGATCAAAGTGATCAAATCCTGAAGTCTACTTCTGAATACCAGACAGTAACCATTTCTTTGATAGATAAAATAGATAAATTTAAGGGACTTCCGCAAGAGCTTTTCATGCGGCAGTCCCTTTATTTCTTTTAAGGCAAGATTAAAAATGCCCAGCAGGCAAATGGCGAAATCACCAGCAGTACAGTCAGTACTCTGTATATCAAACTCCGCACCTTTTCATTTTTCACTGTTTTTGTCAGAATATTATTCCAGCCCAGCGTAACAAAGTACATCAGAGGATATAACGCAGGCATAAGATATCTTCCCTGTGGCTGATTATCACTGTAATAAACATAATACAGAAACAGAAATACCGGAATCATAATCAGAAATACCATCATCAAATGGAAAATACCTTCTTTATTCCACTCTCGGGATATCACCTTTGTTTTGATCTTCCATCTGTCATTTCCAACTGCTTTCCGCTGTGCAACATACATTTTTTTTCTCAGATCAAATGTCTCTTTTACAAAAAATACACTGATGATCCCAACAGCAAAGAACAGCATATACAGTTTGCTGACCGTATATGGCATATAAATTTCCATCTGTCCAAAAGTACCGATGAAACTTACACACACTGTCAGAATCCAGTTATGATACCAGCCGGGATCCTGATAAAGGATAATATCTTTCCAGTTCCATCCCAGCTTTGCAGGCGTCGGATACAGTGAAGGTCTGTAATCCTTCTGAGCATATTTTTCCGCACATTCCGCACAGGATTTCCTTCCCAGGAAATCTCCGTTATACAAAACTGCGTTACGGATGAACCACCAGCCGCAGAGAACTAAAGTAACTGCTGCGATCACTGCTCCTCTGCTGAAAAGGAAACGAACTCTCTGTGAAAAAGCTTCTTCTCTGCAGAGTAATACCGTAAAACAGAAGAAGAAAAAACTGCAGAGTATCCAACCGTATGCATTATAATAAGACAATGCACATACGGCCATTCCCACTGCAAGGAGTATACAGTTTTTCCATGTCCAGTCTTCTCTCAGATAAGAGGCCCATGCATACAGAATCATGGCTGCTGCCAGCAGTGCCAGTGAGTCTGTATTCACATAAGTTCCCACAAAGATTGCCTGCGGCATAAATCCTGCCAGTGCTGCAAACAGCCATCTAACTTCTCTGGAATATTTTTCTTTCGGAAACAGTTTGCCCGAAGCTTTTACAACAAAATACACTGCACCTGTGACAAACAGTACATCTGCCATACGTGCAATTTTGAACATGGAGTATCCCGGATCTGCAAAAAGCCGGGATATTCTCATAAATAATGCAGACACCATATAAGATACAACCGGATAATATGCATAGGAAATTCCCCACACTTTATTCCTGACAGCCGGATCATCTCCCCCCGGAAGAGCTCCATGATGTTTATAAATGTAATCTGCAACATAATATCTCATCTGTTCATCCGGCCCTGAATTAAAAGGCTGTGTCATCGCCCAGGTTGTCAGCAGGATAAACGCCAGAAATACAAAAATGAAAATTTCTGTTTTTTCATTGATCTCTTTCTTTTTCTTTAACATATCTTCTTTCACATTCATTTTATAGCAATTTCATCTTCAGATTCTTTTCAGAGAAAAGTCCTGGCTCTTCAGAGTGAGATTGGGGTTATAATAAGGATCTCCGTTCTCCAGGATCTCCGGCCATTTTTTCTCAAAGGTGGCAATTTCTTTGTTAAATCGTGCCACTTTTTCCGGAGTATCCTCAAGGCCTCTGGATTTGGATTCATAATGGTATAATTCCGCATATGGATTATACACGATCAGATATTCCGCCTTTCTCAGCTTCATGCAGAAATCAATATCATTAAATGCAACAGCCAGTTCCTCTGAAAGTCCTCCCACTGCATCAAATGCAGATTTCTTCACCATCATGCAGGCAGCTGTAACCGCACTGTAATCCTGTGCACAGATAATTCTGTGACAATATCCGGTGGTACCTCTCTTCTGCTGGACAAAACAGTGTCCTGCAATTCCGCCAAAACCGATCACAACACCTGCATGCTGGATCGTATCATCCTCATAATAAAGTCTTGCACCCACTGCGCCTACATCTTTACGCATGCAATAACCCAGGAGTTCTTCCAGACAGTCCGGATTAATGATCTCTGTATCATTGTTAAGCAGAAGCAGATACTCACCCTTTGCAAAAGATGCACCATAATTATTAATGGCAGAATAGTTAAAGACTCCGTCCCAGTATACCATGCGAACCTTCGGATTCTCTGCCTCCAGTTTTTTGTAATATTCAAAAGTAGCAGAATCTGTACTGTTATTCTCTACAATAATGTACTCATAATTTTTGTACGTAGATTTCTGTTCAATGGATTCCATACATCTCTTCAGATCATCAATATGGTCTTTATTCGGAATAATAATAGAAATCAGCGGATCATGATCTCTGATAAACTTCGTTCTGTACAGCCCCAGATATTCACCCTTAAAAACCTCTGCGTGGATTCCTGTTCTCTCATAGTGAGCCTGTACTGCACGTCTTCCGGCTTCAAAGGCATAAAGCTTGCTCTCGGGATTCTCTGCTGTGGAGTCCTCATGGCAACGCCAGTGATACAGGATTTTTGGAATATGACAGATTTCTTCATCCTTTACTGCTTCCACACAGCGTAACACAAAATCATAATCCTGTGCACCGTCAAACTCACTTCGCAGCCCGCCAACTTTTTCAATTACTTTTCGTGATACCACAAACAGATGGCAGATATAATTGACCGTACACAGCAAATCCGGATTATAGTCCGGTTTAAAATGCGGCTGAAAGAATTTATGTCCATCCATAGACATCTTATCTTCATCTGTGTAGATCACCAGTGTCTGCGGTTTCTCATTTATTGCTTTCACACATTCAAATAATGCATTCGGCGTCAGCTCATCATCATGGTCTGCAAAGGCAATGAAATCACCTGTTGCAATTTCAATGGCACTGTTGGTATTCTCTGAAATCTGAAGCGACTCCTCATGAGAAACGTATTTAATTCTGTTATCCTTCGCTGTCAGTTCTTTTAACAATTCCGTCAGTGGTGACTGTGCGCCGCTTCCGTCAGAGAAACAAAGTTCCCAGTTTGAATAAGTCTGTTCCTGAAATGATTCTGTCAGTCTTCTGAGATATTTCTCCGGTGTCTTATACAGCGGTACTACAAAAGAAATCTTGGGTCTGTATCCAAAGGATGTTTTCTTCTGTTTCTCCAGTTCGTTCCTGTCCGGCAGATGATGTCTGATCCATTTCTGATAGGATGGCGGTCCCTGACGTACATTTTTAACCTTTGTCACTACCTTCTCAGCAAGAGCCGCCGCACCCTGAGATTTCCAGTAGCGGATTCCTTTTTCTACATATTTGTCTAATTTCTTTGCCAGAATATCAGCTTTTCTCAGAGGAACCACATGTACAGTTTTCTTCTCGCCTGCATAAAACACTACATACAGGCATTTTCCCGAAACGTTGGTGATCTCAGAGAAGAATCCTGTCTTTCCCGGATCCTGTGCTTCTTCAAACAGCTGGTTGACATCCACCCTGTCTGTTCTCTGGATTTCAGCGGCAACCGGCTTTTTATCCGCATCAAAGATACGGACAGTCACAGGCTTCGGTGCAATGGCCCACCCTCTGATCCGTACAGTTCCCTGTTCTGCACTCTCTTCTTCAAAATATACCTGCGGTTTATCTCTTTTTTTATCCAGTTCACCGGCAGTGATGGAAAACCAGACATGTTTTTTATCCGAAAACTTCTCATAGATCACAAGCTTATGATACCCCTCCAGATTTTCCGGTATCTGAACAGTTGCCGTAATCTGTATTCCCTGCATTTTCTCCGGATCTTTAAAACGTTCCAGTGCACTTACATTTTCATTTTCTTTCACAGACACCTTCAGTTTGTGCTGATCCAGATATGCCTCCATCACCGCATCTTTCGGCCAGTGTCCCTGCACAATATACTGTGTCCTGTCTGATAAATGAAATCTTTCTCTTACTACTTCAAATATTTCCTTAGGCATGTTAATCTCCGTTCTTCTCCTGTTTTCTCAGAGAACAGTCTGTGTTGTTTAATGTCAGATTGGGGTTATAATAAGGATCTCCTTTCAGGAGCTCTCTTTCCCATTTTCTCCGGAAACAGTTTACTTCTCTGGAAAAACGCAGCTGTTTCTCCGGTGTATCTTCCATTCCTCTGGATTTGGATTCATAATGATACAGTTCTGCATACGGTGTGAATACAATTTTCACTCCATATTTTCTCACTTTCATACAGAGATCAATATCATTAAATGCAACCTTCAGCTCCTCGTCAAATCCTCCGACTGCTTTAAAAACAGAAGTCTTTACCATCATGCAGGCGGCAGTGACTGCACTTATCTCCTGCACACAGCGCAGACGTCCCATATATCCTTCCGCATCCCGGGGAAGTTTACATAATACATGGGCAGCAACTCCACCAAGACCAACTACCACTCCTGCATGTTGAATGGTGTCATCCGGATAATACAGTTTCGCACCGGCCATTCCCACGTCTTTTTGCTGACAAAGCTGAAGCATTTCTTCAAGCCAGTTCTCTGTAATGATTTCCACATCATTGTTAAGAAACAGCAGATATTCTCCCTGCGCCTCTCTTACTGCAAAGTTATTGATCGCAGAATAATTGAATTCTTTTTTCCATGTAAGGATCCTTACATTTGGGTATCTGTTTTTCAGTGTCTCATAGTATACAAAGGTTTCTTTTTCCACACTGTTGTTCTCAACAATAATGATCTCGTAATTCTTCCATGTTGTCTTCTCTTCTATGGATGAAATACACAGTTCCAGATCATTAATGTGATCTTTACTTGGAATGATCACAGAAATCATCGGTTCGCCGGAAATAGTCAGATGGCTTCTGTACCATCCCTTCTTGTCTGCAAGTTCCGCTGTTGCAGAAACCTCCGCCCTGCGGTAATGCTCCTCCAGTGCCTTTCTGCCTGCTTCCCAGTTTTTCTTCTCCTGTTCTTCTGTGATCAGGTTCTCTGCTTTCATGGAATGACAGAGGATCTTTGGAATATGCACAATATTCTCTGCCTGCTCACTGCATCTTAAGAGCATATCATAATCCTGTGCACCATCATATTCCGGATCAAACTTTCCGGCCTGTTCCAGAATTTCCTTCCGGATTGCCCAGAACTGTCCGATATAATTATTTTCCCTTAATCTGAACAGATTGAAATCCGGCTTGAATTCCGGCTCAGAATAATGTTTTCCGTCTGCGCTGATCTCATCTTCATCTGTATAGATCATATCCGCTTTTTTCTCTGTGATCGCTTTGACCATCTGAAAAAGTGCATCAGGTTCAGGTATGATCTCCTGACCGGCAAACAGAACATACTCTCCCATTGCAAGTTTCAGAGATGCATTAAGATTTCCCGAAATGCCGTTGTTTTCCGTAACCTTCTTGTAGGAAAGGCGGATCTCTTTTTTATATTTTTTCCGCAGAAACTCTCCTGTTTCCTCTCCCTCACATGCATCTGCAAGACACAGCTGCCAGTTACCATAGGTCTGTTCTGTATAAGCATCGATCACACTTTTTAACCTTTGTTCATCTGTATCCGTCACCACCATCACAATACTGATCAGCGGTGAATAAGAAAAAACAGCATTTCTCTGTCTTTTTAATTCCTTTCGGAATGCGACATGATCTTTCAGCCAGTCTTCATAATCCTGATCTCCGTCCTTAAGCTGGGAATTTCTCACATAACGGATAAATCTTCCAATACCGTTTTTCTTTATATATTCCTGATTCTTCTGCCTGTTCTTCAGAGACAGCAGTTTCATCTGCTGATACAGTCCGGTATTTTCCCGTTTTATTTTTTTTACATTTACAGTATAAATTTTCTGTACATCTTTTCCCCTGAAACAGATGCAGATATTCTGATCGTTTGTATTCTCCAGATTGACAGTAATACTGAATCCCAGATTTCTTTTCTCTTCTTCGGAAATCCCCTTTGCCTCTTCCACGTCCGGACGTCTTTGTCTGGTGATCGTACATTCCAGAACCTTCCCATCTGTACCCTGTACAAATATCTCATCCGGCTCCAGCTGGTTTACAACCCAGCCTCTGACTGTCAGGATACTCTCCTGTGTGATCTGTTCCTCATCAATATGATATTCAATAAGACTTTCCTCACAAAAGTCCTTCACTTCTGCAGCTGTGGCTTCCCAGATGATTTCTTTTTCATCTCCTGCTCTCAGCGCAAGCTGCAGTTTCTCATGTTCTTCTGCAAGTTTTATAATTTCCGGTATCTTTACTGTGAATCCGACATTTCCCACTTCTTTTATATCTTTTGTTTCTTTTAAATCTTTGGCAACATCCGCTCTTTCACAACGCGAAGGTTCAGGAACGAAGAGTTCCTTTCCCGAGCCATAAAGAATGAAATCACATTCTGACTGATTTCTGGTTATCGCCCATCCGGTAATGGCCAGAGTATGATCTTCTTTGTCACTGTATATTTTTTTATCTACACTCCAAAGTATATTTCCCATAACTAAACCCTTTTGATGGCACGATACACTTTCCATGCCTTACTGCCTTCCACCTGATCGACCAGAGCTTTCTTCTGCGCAAGCTCCTGACTCATCTGCTCCATTGCCCTTTTCTGCTCTGCATATACTTTCCAGAATTTCTTTTCTGTGGTTTTCCGGTCCAGGATCTCCATCTCAATCTTTATGGACTTTCTGTTCTCAGGAACAGAATCTACTATGATCTGCGGATCGTCACCGCCGAAATAGAATTCTCCGGAGGACACTTCACAGCCATCTGTGTGAAACTTTACCTGACTTTCATCTTCCCATGTCAGCTTTACAATTTTAAGTCCCTTGGACATTTCGCCCGGATCAAGGCGAAGCATTGTGGTATTCTCCGGAAGTTCAAACTCCGTCTGAATTTTCCCGTTTCTGAACAGATATCTCACAGAATCAGCCTCATTAAAGCTCTTTCCGTTATCCCAGAAAATCTGAAGCATTTCCAGAGATTCCTGTTTCTTTTCTCTGTAATAATCTTCTACTTCCACCCGGCCCGGAGAGATCTGGGCATACATATTTCTCATTGCTGTATGCTCACCCAGAATATACTGCTGGAAATTATGTTCCATCTCCACATAAACTTCTATATCTTCAGGCAGGATTCCTGCTTTCTCATAGAAATCCCGTTCTTTAAGTATTCCTCGTTTGTCATTCAGTTCCAGATAATAAAAGATCATCCTGTAAACCAGGAACTGTGAAGGTACAGGAAATGCAAAGGTCCACTCATAGTCGATCACAGATACTTTATTCTCAGAGAGGATAATATTTGCAGGAACAAAATCAATATTGGATATTTCTGTACATTTCAGATCAGAACGCAGGTTTACATTTCCAAATACCCTTACAAATTCCGGTGTTTTCTCAAAGGGTTTCTTCTCATGAATATTCTTTACTTTCTGTATATAAGAGAAGAATAATTTCTCCAGTTCCTCTGTTCTGCCTTCTTCCAGAAGATGATCCAGCTTATCTTCCAGGGTGATACCTGTCAGATATTCCAGCTGCGCACAGTCACCTTTGATCCGGCAGCGGTTTACTTCAATTTCCTCTTCTTTATACATTCCGGTCAGTTCTTCGCAGATAGTTCCCAGATTCCGTACATGAGCTGCCGCTTTCTTCTGCGACGGTACTTTCTTCACAGTCAGCTGCCCATCTGCTGCTTCACTGATTTCCGTATAAATGGAGAGCTTCTGATCTCTCTCATTGGAAAACTTCACATAAACCGGTGCTGTCTGTGGCTGTTCTTTTCCGATCACAAGAAGAAAGGAATTGGCAAACTGCGGGTAAAGATCATTGCTCAAAAGTGTATTATACACCTGAGATTCCTGAAACAGATCCAGACGGAGTCTGTCAAAATTGTAGTCCCTCATATGCAGCTCTCCGCTTGCAGGGAGATGTCTGTCTGAATGAATAGTCATTGGAAATTTGTAATCCGGATATGGATAATACCAGTCGGCTTTTAAGTTTCCTGCTTCCTCCAAAATTCCATTAAATTCTTTTCTTGAAAAAGTTTTAACCCCTTTTGTTTTGGGGTATCCCTGGATTCCTTCGAATAAAGTTCCAAAATGGTCCTCTGTACATCCGGCCCAGTATTTCAGTCCCAGTCTGTTCTCAATGGCCAGAATGATCTTTCCATCCGGCTTCAGATGCTTTGATATGATCCTGAGAAAGTCCACATAGGGATTCTCACTCCGGATATAGGATTCTCCATACTCAAATACACCGATCAAAGTAATATAGTCGTATTTCTCAGTAAGGTTTTTCTCGATCTCCTGAAAGTTTCCCACAAGGATCTTAAGATTATCCTGATCCTGATGTCTGTATGCATTGATCTTACTTCTTTTCATAGAAAGCTCGATGCAGGTAACTTCCTTCGCCCTTTCACAGAGAGCTCCTGTCACAGCACCACATCCGGAACCAATCTCCAGAACCTTCTCTTCTCCTGTAAAGGGAATCCAGCTCAGAATATTCTCCCTGATATGAGAAAAATGATAAAGAATTGGCCAGCTCTTTCTCTCACTGATCACTCTGTTAAATTCTTCCGGTGCAAAATCTCTGGAAATTGCAAGCATTTCATCCTCTATCGCACCATCACTGTATAGATCTTTTCCCGGATAGCACGTGGTATCCAGAATTACTTTCCCGATTTTTTCTTCCATATATAGTCCTCGCGCTGATTATTTTTTCGCACTGATATTTGTCATCATAACATTCTCAGACCTGTTCTTCGCACCGTACTTCCACCTTTGAATCCATATCATAGAATCCAACTGTATTTTTACTGGAAATAACTGTTATGTTACATGCGTCATAAAGTCTGTGGAATACCGTAAAATCTCCGTTTTTATACCCTGTACATCCAAATGACAGGAGATACTCACCGCCCTGAAGGTTCATGTTCTGTGTAAATGTTACAGTACATATATCCCCTTTTCCGGAGTGTTCTATCTTTGCATTTTCATACATGGTATTGGTACCTGTGATTTCCGTACCCTGAATATTTTTAAATGTGTATGCCATGATCGGCTCCTGAATCTCTTCATTAAACCGGACTTTCATACGAATTTTGAAGCAGCTTCCCTTTTCAACAGTATTGGAACATCTTCCTTTATCATCAATGACTCTGAAATCTGTGATCTCAGCAATACGGCTTCCATATTCCAGCATATTGGGATTTACCTGAAAATCTCCCAGTCCTTCACTGTCCTCTGCCACAATCTGCTCTGTACCGTCAGATTCATTCTGTTTTACAGGATTCTGTCCTACCAGAAGCTGTTTGTACAGGTCAACCATCTGCTTTGGTGAACCTTCATCCATCTTTACCCCTTTGTTCAGAAGAATAACTCTGTCACAATACTTGGAAACGCTTCCAAGATCATGACTTACAAACAGGATCGTCTTTCCCTGTTTCTTAAATTCCTCAAACTTGTGATAACATTTTGCCTGAAAGAACACGTCGCCCACAGACAACGCCTCATCTACCACCAGGATCTCCGGATCAATATTGATCGCAACAGCAAAAGCCAGACGCACGAACATACCGCTGGAATAAGTCTTTACAGGCTGGTGGATAAAGTCTCCAATGTCCGCAAATTCCAGAATATCATTCAGTCTGGCATCAATCTCTTCTTTTGAAAAACCGATCATGGTTCCATTCAGGTATACATTCTCAAGACCTGAATATTCCATGTTAAATCCGGCTCCCAGTTCCAGCAGCGCGGAAATTCGTCCGTCTACCTTTACTTCCCCTGCTGTGGGAGTCAGGACACCGGTGATGATCTTTAAGATCGTGGATTTACCGGAACCGTTGGTTCCGATAATTCCCACGCATTCTCCTTCATAAATATCAAAATTTACATCATGAAGTGCATAATGCTCTTTATAAAGTTTCTTTCTGGTAAGCCCCAGCGCTTCTTTCAGTCTGTCCGAAGGCTTATCATATAATTTATACATTTTGGTGAGATCCTTCACCTGAATTACTTTCTTGTTCTCCACGTGATTTCCTTTCTGTTATGTTCCTGTGTTTTTCATCTTCTTCTGACTTATTTCACGCTTACCAGTACAGCGAAAATTAAGTTTCTGCTATATTAATATTCGCTGTACTAGTTACAGTACATCTGCAAAATGAATGCGCAGACGTTTAAATACCCAGCTTCCGAACAGGAAACACAGAATTGTAAATATCCAGAAATAGACCGTCCATCCTGCATGTTCCCAAAACCAGGTTTTCATCAGGAATGTATCTCTGTATCCGGAAACAATATAATACATCGGATTCAGTTTCAGGATCTTCATGATCACAGGATGTCCCATCAGAGGTGAAGCCTCAACGATCCACATGATCGGAGTCAGCCAGACTCCTACCTGAAGCACAATGTTGATGATCTGGGTCAGATCTCTGAAAAAAATAACGATTGCACTTGTGGCATAGGATAAGCCCAATACCAGAATGAACACACATACACTGTAATAAATAATCTGCAGATAATAGAAATCAGGAAATTTCCCATACGCTGCATACAGGATGATCGTAAACAACACAAAGAATGCATGCACAAACATAGCAGAAATGATCTTGACTACCGGAAGCACACTGATATTAAAAACGACTTTTTTTACCAGATAATTGTATTCCAGCAGAGAATTTGTCCCCCCTATCAGCGCATCCTGGAAAAAGAACCATGGAACAATACCTGCTACCAGATAAAGAACAAAAGGAACTCCCAGATCCCCTGTTCCGGAACGAAAACCTACAGAGAATACAAACCAGTATACCAGGATCGTGATCACAGGCTGGATAAACGCCCACACAATTCCCAGATAAGAACCTGCATATCTTGTTTTGAAATCATTCTTTGCAAGCTTTGCAACAAGCCGTCTGTTCTTATAAATATCCATCGGTAAAGAAAAAATTGTATTCAATCGCTCATTCTCCTATTTACGGTACTCTTTAAAGCTTCCCCATTTGGTATCTTTGTCAGAAAAGCTTAATTCCATTCCTTCCGGAATCGGCCATTCAACTCCGATATCCGGATCGTTCCAGATCAGGCCGCCCTCATCATTTGGATGATAGAAATCAGAGCATTTGTAAACAAATTCCGCATGCTCGGAAAGTACAAGAAAACCATGTGCAAATCCTTTCGGAATGAAGAACTGTTTCTTGTTTTCAGCAGAAAGTACGACTCCAAACCATTTTCCATATGTTTCTGAGCCTTCACGAAGATCTACCGCCACATCAAATACCTCACCATTTACAACACGTACCAGTTTATCCTGTGGGTAATTGATCTGGAAATGAAGTCCGCGAAGTACACCCTTATGTGAGCTTGACTGATTATCCTGTACAAATTCGACATCAATTCCTGCTTCTTTGAAATCATTGTAATTGTAGGTTTCCATGAAATATCCTCTGGCATCTCCGAAAACTGTAGGTTCTACCACTTTTAATCCCTTAATTCCACCACATTCTGTAACTTTGATTTTTCCCATTTTATTTTCCTCTTTTCTTTAGCTTTCTCTGTGTTTCTGTTATATCTGTTCGCATAAATCCACATGATATGCAGACTTAGCCATAATATCTTTTTTCCTTTTTTGCAAGTGCAATGCTCAGAATGATAATAAGAAGAAGCATTGCCGCTCCTATGATCAGAAGTATTTTTCGCAGTTCCGGCATCCCCGCAGAAGTTTTTTCTTCTCCGACAGTATCTGCTTTCTCATTTTGATCCGCCTGATCCGTATTTCCTCCGGATGTATCAGAAAGGGCATCCACTGCAGGTTCCGGTGTAGGTGTAGCTTCCGGAACTTCAACGCTTCCCAAAAGATAATCATTATAATAGTAATCATCTACTGTATTTCCATTCTGTGAATTCTCCTGAACAGTCAGGTTATCCACAGTCACTCCGTTTGGAACTGATACTTCTCCACCATTTACCTGTGCTTTTGTGAAATTTTGATAACCATAGTTGAACAGTGCTGTGGAATCCGTACTGGCAACTGCAAGGTCTGCCGCCTTCATTGTCACTGTAATATAGGTAGTTCCATTCTTCCCTGCTGCTGTCACAAGAGTGTTTCCGGCCTCACTGGTATATCCTGTCTTGCCGCCAATACAGCCATCATAATGATAACTGCTCTCCGGGGCAAGCATCGGATGATGCGTATGCAGTACCCTTGGCTCACTGTTCATGTTCGTAGGTTTGATCGTATAATCTGTAGCACCGATGATCCTGCGGAATTTTTTATTCTTCAGACCTTCCCGCATGATCAACGCCATGTCATGTGCAGTAGAATAGTGATCAGGATCCGGAAGACCACTGGCGTTTACAAAATGTGTATTCGTGCATCCGATCTGTGCCGCACGTTCATTCATCATATCTACAAAGTGCTGCTCTGTGCCGCCTACATGTTCTGCAATCTGGGCTGCGACCTCGTTTGCAGAGCGGATCACAAGTGCATAAAGGCATGCTCTCATGCTCATCACTTCTCCCACCTGCATTCCAATATTGCCGGAATCCCAACTGATATCACGTGTTCCTGTTTCCGTAAAGACAACATCTTCTTTCAGGGAACAGTTCTCCACCGCCAGAAGCAGTGTCATGATTTTGGTAATACTTGCCGGATAACGGATTTCATCTCCGCCCTTGCTGTACAGAAGAGTTCCGCTGTCTGCATCCATCAGTACCCCTGTCTCAGATGTGATCTCAGGACCTGCAGGCCAGCCTGAAATCTCATTAGTTGAAATGGATACGGGTGTAACCTCTGAAACAGCAGCCTGCGCAGTTCCTTCCGCAGCAGTGCAGATCTGAACAGCAGTCATTGCAATGACTCCCACAGCCATAACAACCTTTAATAAATATTTCCATTTTTTCATAATATTTCCTCTTAATATATGTCTCTGTTTTCCGTCCGATGTACCGACAGGTTGATTCCTGAAACAAACTTGCGGCACACGATTATCAGAATCCGTCAAAAGAAGCTATGGTATCTGTGATATACTTCACATCCTCCATATCCAGATTATAAAACATCGGCAGTCTCAACAGACGTTCACTTTCCTTTGTAGTATAAACATCTTCCCCTGAAAATCTTCCAAATTTCTGTCCCGCAGGTGCAGAATGAAGAGGCACGTAATGAAATACGCTGCAGATTCCTTTTTCCCGAAGGTAAGCAATCAGCCGGGTTCTTACCTGTATATCACGCACCTTGATATAATACATATGGGCATTGTGGCTGCATTCCTCCGGCACATAAGGCTGTTCGATCTTACCTTCCTGTGCAAGATGAGCCAGATTTTTATGATAATAATTGTATATCTCCATTCTTTTGGCAAAAATCTGATCTCTTGCTTCCAGCTGTGCATAAAGATATGCTGCATTCAGTTCACTTGGAAGATAGGAAGAACCATAATCTATCCAGCGGTACTTGTCAACCTGTCCGCGGAAAAACTTACTTCTGTCAGTTCCCTTTTCTCTCAGGATCTCTGCCTTCTCCAGATATTCATCCCTGTTAAAAAGGATTGCACCGCCCTCTCCCATAGTATAGTTCTTTGTCTCATGGAAACTGTAACACCCAAAATCTCCAATGGTACCAAGAGCTTTTCCCTTATAACAGGCATCTACTCCCTGCGCAGCGTCTTCAACAACCTTCAGATTGTATTTTTTTGCAATCTCCATAATGGTATCCATCTCACAGGCAACCCCTGCATAGTGGACCGGGACGATCACTTTTGTTTTCTCAGTCACTGCCGCCTCGATCAGTTTCTCATCAATATTCATTGTATCCGGTCTGATATCAACAAATACAATCTTTGCTCCCTTTAACACAAAGGCATCTGCGGTTGAAACAAATGTATAGGACGGCATGATCACCTCATCACCGGGCTTAATGTCGCAAAGATGGGCTGCCATCTCCAGAGCATGGGTACAGGATGTGGTAAGCATTACATGATTTACATGAAATTTATCCATCATCCACCGAGAACATCTTTTCGTATATTCTCCATCCCCACAGAGCATTCCTCTCTGTACCGCATCACGTATGTAATCAAATTCCCTGCCTGTAAAAGCAGGTCTGTTAAAATCAATCATCTGTTTTCTTTTCCTTCTCGTATTCCGGTATCTTATTTCTGTAGGCAACTTCTCTTCCCTCCGGATCCCGGATACTCATCTCACTGAAAAATTTCTCAGTCTCCATCTCCAGCTGCCTGCGGTTTTCTGTTTCTATATAATACAATGCAAGATATGGATTCGGCCCATATTCTATCACATGTTCGCCTTCTTTATAAAAAATCCAGGGTTTTACAACGCATTTTTCTTTTGCAAGCTCACAGGCTGCCGTCTGATCTGCAATCTGAAGCTGTCGTCCCTGAAAATACAGTACAGCCCCATATTTTACCGGATGATAAATATCATGACGGTCAAACATCTCCTTTATCCGGTCTTTTTCATAAAGATAATCCAGCAGCAGTTCCTCTGTCTGAAATCCATAAACCATATCTGTCAGCTCATGTTCATATCCAAAGAAACGTCCTGCAATCTCACATACCTGAATGCCCCTGCCAGGTTTCCAGAAAAACTGCATGGATAATGCACCTTCCGTCTGTCCGGTATAGCGGATATAATTCTGCAGAATATCTGTGGCACTTTTTTCGACCTCCGCCAGGAAACGGGATGGATAAACATTTCGTGTGCTGAGCGGAAGCATTCCCTCTTCCATTTCCGTTTTCTCACGATCTGCAATACTGATCACATTGACTTTCCCATCCATTACCCATGTCATCATGTTAAACTCATAACCGTCATTGTATTCCTCAACCAGAATTTCCTGACAGTCCGTATATTCCGCTGTCTGCAGGGCTTTTTTTCTGACTTCATCTGAATGATGAATAATAAAGATTCCTCTTGAACCATATTTATCCAGAGGTTTACTGATCAGAGGATACTGCAGATTTGCAATACTCTGTTGTATTTCTTCTTCTGATCCCTGTTTCAGCAGTTCCACAGATATTTTCCGAAATCCCGGTGCCGGCAGTCCAAGCTTGTCCAGAACATCCCGGCATGCCGATTTATCCCTGTACCAGGAAAGCTGTTCCGGTTTCAGATAACAGGGCAGTCCTGCTTTGTCTGCAATTTTAACCATACACTCCAGGAGCAGATCTGAAAATGATGTGATGATCCCGTCCACACCTTCTTCCCTGCACATCAGGGCAATAGCATCTACATCTGTTACAGGAATGGTATAAGCCTTATCTGCATACGTTCTGGCAATACCATCTGCATATCCGTCGCACACAACAGTCTCATAACCTTTCTCTTTTGCTTTCTTTACCAGCTCTGTAAATTCTCCGAGCGTTCCCAGAATCAACACTTTATGTTTCATATCCGTTCCTCACATTCTCTGACAACCGAAGCCATATATTTCATATCCTCCACGCTGTAACGCTGATCGCAGGGCAACGGAAGAATATTGGCAGCCCAGGTATATTCCAGACTTTTTGTCTCAGAGTTCTCAATTATATTTTTCCAGTAAGTCGGCACAAATATCTTCTTTTCGGCAAGATATCTGCGAAGTTTCATTCCATCAGCGTGGAAATACGGATATGCAAAAGGTCCCTCCGGCACAGTCTGATTAAATATACTTTCCGATGGAAGCAGTTCTCCGAGAATCCGGTAGTTTTCTTCCCTTTTTTTCTTTGCTCTGTCATAATCCACAGCTTTCAGAAGATTCTGTGTAAGCTTTGACATCTGCCGAAGCTCCATCCCGTCATATTTTGCCGCATTTTCCAGCATATCTTTGTAGTAGGTTCCGGCATTATGCTCATAACGCCCCAGAATATGTTTCATACGCTCTGCAGAATAATCGACAGTCTTATTTTCTGTCAGGCTGGTATCTGTTGACAGATATGCGCCATCGCTGACACCCCAGAATTTTCTGCAGGAATACAGTGTATCTATCCCTTTTAATGGTTTCTGAAAAAATGCATGGGTATGGTCCACTATGATGTTTCCGTAAATCTTTTTATACTCTGATATCCGGGAATCAGACAGCTGACCATAGTAATTAACCAGATAAAGATATTCCCCTTCCGGAAGCTGTTCTTTCGGATACAGAACTTCCAGTTTCTCATTCAGATGATAAAATTCTGTCTCTATCTGATTTTCCTGACAGGTATGCACCACTGATCCACACAGAAAATACGGTAATAGGATTTTCCTGCACCTGCGGCTCTTCAAAAGCCACAGCAGTGCGGTTCTTCCAAGATTGACCCTGTACAGGTCAGGATAATATTCCTCTCCCGGCATCTCTTCCAGCTGAAAATATCCGCCAATTTCCTTCATTATTCGTCCGTATCCTCCCGACGTATTACATAATGGGGCATTTTTTTTGCCTCATTAAGAATATTCATTAAATAGATTCCCATAATTCCGATCGATAACAAAATCAGTCCAAAAAACGCCAGCATAACCAGCATCAGCGAAGTCCAGCCCTGCACAGATATGCCCAGTGTAAAATATCTTACCAGATAACAGACCGACAGAACTACACTTATCAGGAAACTGACAATTCCGATATTTCTCACCAGCAGAAGGGGAAATGCAGTATGTGTCGTGATATCATAAATCAGATCTTTCAGCAGTCTCTTAAAGGAATAACCGCTTTTTCCGTAAGCTCTGTCTGCATGCTGAACCGGAACATTAATAATACGGTTAGAACTCCTGATCAGAAGGTTTCCAATCTGTGGAAGATATGTATTTGTTTTTACCATGGCATCCACAAGGAATCTGCGGATCAGCCTGTAACTGGTGATCTGAAGATCCGGATCTTTTCCCAGCATCTTTGAAGTTGCCCATACAGAAAATTTCGTTCCCAGTTTGCGTATCGGACCATGCTTTCTTCCTTCATAGCTTGCAATGATAACATCCACATCCGGTCTCTCCTGCATGGTTCTGACCATCTTCGGAAGTTCCTCCGGCTGATGCTGAAGGTCATCATCCATTGTTACCACAAACTCTCCTTTTACATGTGCAAATCCACACAGAAGTGCCGGATGCTGTCCGAAGTTACGGGCCATCTGTATGATCCGTACCCTGTGATCCTTTTCTCTGAGTTCCGTCATGATCTCATAAGATCTGTCCTTTGATCCGTCATCTACCAGGATCAGTTCAAAGTCTTCTTTAAGAGTTTCCCGGAATACTTTCTCCAAACGGGTATATAGTTCTCCCAGTGTATGTTCAGAATTATATACAGGAACAACCACTGAATATAAGCTCATATGCTTTTCCTTTCTCTTTTCATCTTTTTGCAATCATTTTTATCATATCATTTTCAACATTTCTTTTCAAGATTCCTGCTGCACAAACCTTGACTTCCCTGCTTTTTTATGTAAAATAGTTACTGTCCGACAGCTTTCAGACACGCTCTATTGGATGAAATCCGTAAAATACCATTATCGCCCGGAGGTATTATGTCAAAACTCAAAGACTACATACAACTTCATCTGAATATCCTGCTGTTTTCACTGACAAGTGTTTTTTCCAAAGCTGCATCTGTTCAGTATAATAAACATGGTCTCAGCAGTCCTCTGCTTTACCTGTTCCTGTTCCTGATGGTAGCCAACTGCGGAATCTACGCCATCACCTGGCAGCAGGTCATCAAGAAATTCTCTTTGTCTACTGCCTATGCCAATAAAAGTGTTTATCTTCTGTGGTCGCAGATATGGGCAGTGCTGATCTTTCATGAAAATCTTTCCATTCAGAATATCATAGGTATTCTGGTGGTTTTATTTGGAGTATGGACGGTGCAGAGATATGAATAGAACATTTATTTTAATCATGTTGAGCGGAACATTTTTTTCCGCTGTTTCACAGATACTTCTGAAACAGAGCGCAAATATCAAATACGAAAACCGAATCAGGGAATATCTCAATTTCCGGGTGATTCTCTCATACACCATATATATGCTGATCCTCCTCCTCAATACATGGTGTTATACAAAAGTAGATATGCGCTATGGTCCTGTCATTGATACTGCCGCCTATGTGTTTGTCCTGCTTCTCTCTCATTTCATTCTGAAGGAAAAAATCACGAAAGGAAAAATCATGGGAAACCTGATCATCATTGCAGGTATCCTGATCTATACGCTTTAATTACGGCAATTTCATAAAAAGATCCCGAAGCTGTTGCAGAATTTCCATCAGTGCCACAGCTGCAGGATCTTTTTATATGTTTCAATATTTTTTACCGCTTTTTATATTGTCTGGTACACACTCCATTTCCATCAAACACAGATACAATCCTGTTGGAACTGGTCAGTGTAATGTTCTCGGCACGCGTACCGGAAAGTGCGGAACTGCCTTTGTAAAAATAGTATTTTTTACCATTCAGTGTCAGCCATCCCTTATACGCTTTTCCGTTTTTCCGGAAATAATAGGTGTGCTCCCCACTTTTTTCCCTGACTTTGTACATTCCATTCTCGCAACGTACACCGTCGCTTCCAAAATAGTAGATATCGCCGGTAGATCTGGTCACGCGGCGGTTTTTAAACATATATCCGGATTTTGTATGGAACCAGTAACATTTCCCGTCTACTTTCTTCATTCCCATCAGAGCATAACCATCAGAACTGATATAATAGGTCTTTCCATTTACAGTTACCCACTGATCTGACACACGTTCGCCATTTTCATTGACATAATAGTATTTTCCATTTTCCTGATGAAGTCCTGTCTGTTCCTGGCTTCCATCATTGCTGCCTGTATCGGGTTTCATTGCCGGAACATAGGAATGCAGAGATTTCCATCTCGGCGTAATTTTCTTTGTATAGTCCACATAGCCAAAATCCATATCAACATCATTGCCTGCAGGAATTCCTGCTACCAGTCCGCTGGTACTATTCAGTCCGCTTTCCCGGTTACCGTCTGTGGACTGCCATATTGTATAATTGTACCGTTCCTTATCAGGTGCCTGAATCGTGTCCCCATATCTTGCGATCCATACATCCACTCCTGATAATAAGGACCAGTCTATGTAATTATCATACCAGTTGGTATTGCAGTAAACCATTGGATAATATCCGGCCCTGCGCACTTCATTGCAGAAGGTCAGTGCCATCTCTGAGACTGTTTTTGCAGAAAGCTTACTTGCTTTTGCATCCTCCAGATCATATACGACCGGATAGGAAACCTTGTAACCCTGCATTTTGCTGATGGCAAGCTGTGCTTCCTTTAATGCGGTAGTTGTCGATAAGGCTGTACTGTACACATAGGTGCCTGTGGGTACTCCGGCAAGTTCTGCATTTGTCATATTCTCATCATAGGTATAATCTTCGTGAGTCAGGCCATAGGAGATCCGGACAAACGCAAAATCTATATCAGACCTCTTTACCTGTTTCCAGTCAATATTGCCCTGCCATTCAGAGACATCCATGCCTCTGGTTATCGCACCCGGAATGATTTCACCACTTCCGTTATAGCAGACACCGTTGATCTTTTTCCATGCTTTGGAGTTCACTTTTTTTCTTGATGACTCTGTACCGGAAGTTCTTGCAGAATAAATAAATTCCTCCTCAGCCACTGTATCACGTCTGTCATAATGCGGATTTGCAAAAACAGAGCTTACAGGCTGCGCTACAGCTATCGCAGCTGCCAGACAACCAACAATAAGCCTTTTTCTGATTTTTAAAAAATCTCTTTTCATCTTTCTACTCCTGTCTTCTAATAAACGTCCATTTTATTACAATACTATTAACATATTATACACACTATATTACATTTTCGCAAGATAATCCCTGATATATACCCAAAAACGGCTGCACATTTCTTGCTCTGTGCAGCCGTTTTGCATATTTCGTTTCTATAAGCAATTATGTTTATTTATCCTGGCAGAAATATCCGGATCAGACAGCCGGATCTGTAGGATCAAAATTAGCAGCTCCTCTTAACGGAGTCAGTGCTTTCTTTCCAAGAGGTCCTTTCATTGCATCATCTGCTTTATATTTACCATCAATAATACTGATCGGTGCGCCATTACAGTTCTCATAAACCCACTTCGCATCTGCCACACAGGTTCTGATACATCCATGTGATGCGGGAGATCCAAGCTTATTGTACTCTACTGCCGGAAGATTATATGAGTTTGCCTGGCCGCAGGCTACAGAATGAACAAAGATTCCTCCCTGTCCGGCACCGTCTACATGAGTTCCATACTGTCCCCAGGATGGTCCCATAAGAGGCTGCCACCTCAGGCTTCTGCTCAGTGTAAAGTTACCGGTCGGAGTTGGTGTTCCTGCTAAACCTACAGATACCCTGATCGTCTTAACAGGAATTGTTCTGGCTGAATCAGCATAAACAGTCATAACTCCGTTTACTCTGTCCACCTGAACAGAATACGGTCCTCTGTATCTGTTTGTCAGATCAGTGATACGGTATCCGTTACGGTCAAAGTAATACAGAATTCCATTAACTCTCATACTCTTATTTCTTGCAAATCCGTTTCCTGACGGATCGATATATCTCACCAGGTTTTTAGCATTACTTACAATTACCCATCCTCTTGTATATTTACCGTTTGCATCCAGATAACCGTTTACTCCATTCTTTTTCATAAACTGATTTGTCTGAACCACACATTCTTTAAGATAATAGTAATTGCCGCTGTATTTTCTCCATCCGCTCTTATACAGGCTTCCCTTAGAGGATGCGATATACCATTTCTTTTTATAGCGCACCATTGTGCTCTTATATACTTTACCTTTGTGTTCTGCGGATGTAGATGATTCAAATATATATTTCTTTCCATCGATTTCTGTCAAACCGCTTGCAAGCTTTCCTGATGGTTTAAAATAATAACCTGCGGAAGTCCACTTATCCGTATAATGATTTCCCTTGGAATCAAAATACAGCCAACCAAGGAATTTGCCACTGGTGCTGACAAGTTTCTGCCAGCCATGTTTCTCAACAACACGACCCGGAGTACTTCCAAAGTAATAGTAATGATCGCCTGCTTTTGCCCATCTCTTTGTCCAGGTTGCCCGCTTTCCGTTTGAGCCAAAATAATATCTGAAATTGCCGTATTTTACAAGTTTATTTCTATAAATCTGGCCGTTACTGTCGGTACAGTAATATGCACCATTCTGAGCCTTCTTCATCACTGATTTCAGAACATATCCATTGGCATCCAGCAAGTAATCTCCGGTTCCTTTCTCCGGGATAGCTGTGGCAACTACGCCACGCTTATAATATTTACCGATGTCTGCCGGAATATTTCCCTTTTTAAAATACAGCCAGCGCTCTCCCTTAGTGGTATCTGAACGAAGCCATCCATTGTGGAACATTTTTCCGGGAATGTCGCTGCTTGCAGGATCAAAATAATACAGGTTTGATTCGCCGTTAACTGTGAGGGTGATCTCTCCTGTCTGTGGCTTACCTTCAGAATCAAGGCAGTAATAATCCTCATTGATCTTGAAATATCCGGTATATGTACCTGCTGCTTTTGCTTTCGCTTCAAGCTGTGCAATTGTCTCCAGATTACCATTCTCATCGTAGTACTGGAAATATGTTCCTGTCCATTTCCATACACTCTTCTCCTGCTGGCCTACTGTAGATGTATATGGAGTTATCGCTTCTCCTTCACATCCGGTATAAACAACAGCCTCATCTGCAGTTGTAAAATAGGACTGATTTGCCTGGGCTTCTGTTTCTTCCCCTGTGGCATCTTCTCCTGCTGACTGAGCTGCATCTGATGTCGGTTCTTCATCAGCTGAAGATTTTTCTTTTACCTCAGCCTGTCCAGTTACAAGGATTCCCTCTTCATCAAACAGATAATATCCTGTATGGGTTTCCCCTTTATACTCTGTGCTGATCTTTACAATTCCGTCTGCCACTGTATAAAATTCTTCATTTGTTACAGACACTGTATCCGTTGCTGCTGGTGTTTCCATTGCTGTAACCTCTGCTGTCACAGCTGTTGTATCTGTTTCAGCCACTGCTGTTTCAGATGATTCTGTCTGATCTCCTGAGAATCCGTCAGTCTCAGACAGCATCTCCTCATCGGGTAGTGCTGCTGTTGCTGCTTTCTGATCATCTGTATTTGCTGTATCCTGATTTTTTGCAGGTTTGCGCAGTTTAAAGCCATTCTCTGTGCTTACCCAGTCCTCAGCTTTCACTACAGCGGCTCCAACGGCATCCGTAGCATCTGCTGTTGACGGCGTCTCGTCCGGCAATGCAGCAGCCGTATCCGTTCCCGCTGTAAATGCGTCGTCTGTCTGTTCCTGTGATGGTACTGCTGTCCCATCATCTCCATCTGAAAAAGCGTCTGCTTCTGTTTCAGAAGTTTCTTCTGTAACATTTACTTCTTCTGCATCTGTCTGTGTGGCAACAGCCGGAGCTGTATCAGGTGAAGTAAATGCAGCAGCACCTGCTTCACTGACAGTTGCCATTGTCATAATAAGACTCAATGTAACCGCAACTAATCTTCTTTTCACAATAAGTTCCTCCTCTTTTATTCATGTTACTTTATGGTTACTGTTCACTCTGTTTGTGCACAGCAGCTTTCTACTCGCCAAGGCCGCTATCAATAGCAGCAACAAGATGATCCAGGGCTTCCTGTTCATCAACACCTTCACAGGTAAGTTCTATCTCATTTCCGCATTTTACGCATGCACCAAGTACACTCAGTACACTCTTTGCATTTGCCATGCCCCCATCGTAGACAAATGTTATCTGTGACTGGTATTTCATTGCCTCATTGCACAAAATCCCCGCAGGTCTCAGATGAAGACCTGTGGGATTTTTAACTGTCACTTTTTTACTGACCATTTCACTGTTCCTCTTATATTGTTACTACCCCTTCTGTAAGTGGAGAATTCTTTTATTCCTTGTTTTCCTTACTGTCATCAACAGCAGTCCCTGATGAAATCACTACTTCCGTAGTCACATCTTCCACTGTCTCATAACCATCCGGCAAGACTATCTCAACCGGGACTTCATAACTTCCTTCTTTTTTGCCATCCAGATCTATAGATGCCTTAATGTCTTTGTCATTATTCAGATCATCCAGATCTTTGTTATCTGATTTGATTCGCACTTCTATCTGCGCAGTCTCAAATGTTACCTGCAGATCTTTCGGTTTATTCTTAACCTCTATATTCTTAGTCGGAAATTCAAACTCTCTGCTTCCGGCCGGAAGAATACTTACAGTCACCCATACATCTTCACTGGAGTCACTGGTAAGTTTCACATTGTCCGGCAGAAGATTCGTAAGACTGATTTTTTTCTCCACATCTTCGGATTCACCGGAAATATCAATACTGTCTTCCGGTATAGTGATCACATTATTATTATCCGCAAGACTTTCAAGACCTTCTGCACTGCCTGCTACACTGATCGTATCCGGCACTGTTCTCACAGCCCCAACCTGATATCCTTCAGCCGGTGTCCCTACATAATCTGCAGATATCTGCACTCCCTGACGGATTTTCCATAATTTTGCAGTCACTGTTACTTTTGCATTATTCTCAATCCGCAATGAATTCATTTCAGAATCGGTAAGTACCTCCTGATTCTTATCAATGATCGTAAGGTTTACATCCTGTGTAAAATCCTCTGTATTCCCATCCAGTTCAATGGAAGCATTTACCTTATCTATTTTATTGATCAGCGTCTTCGGGCCTGTAATCCTTACTTTCTCCGGACTGGCAGTCAGACTTCCTACTTCATAATCTTTGCCCGGTTTCGTATCACCTCTGCTGACATTTACCACAAACTCCTGTGTCTCTTTTTCATCAAGATTTACACTGAGATTCTGAGGAGTAACTTTGATATCACTGGGAGATACCCCCGGTACAGAACAGGTAACGGTAATAGGAACCATAACCGGATTTGTATCCAGGCTTACCGCCTGCTGAAGATCAGCTACCGCAGAGATGTCTGTGACTTTGATCTTGTCTCTGATCTTCTTGGTTGCAGTGATCGCAACTTTTATGGAATCCTGGTTCTGTTCCGGCATACACATCTTACCGATGGTATCTGAAGATTCCACATATTCCTTGTTGATCAGTTCCACATCATTGAGCGTATAGTAATTGGTTCCTGTCGGATTATCTATGTTTACAACGATCAGCCATAGCACAACAGCTATTGCGACAGACATGATTTTCAGAGGTATATTATCTGTTATTTTTCGCTTCTTCATGCTTCACTCTTCCTTTCAGTAAATGGCGAAGTTTGCTGTTGTCTACAACCTGCTTATTCTGCGCTCTGACCAGGATTTCTCTGAGTTTTGCACTGTTTACACTTCTGGTCAGCTTTCCTCCCTGCGCTACAGATACCTGACCGGTTTCCTCTGATACAATGATCGTAACAGAATCTGTCTGCTCACTGATCCCCACACCTGCCCTGTGCCGCGTTCCAAGCTGTTTGCTCAGTTCCATATTATCAGACAGTGGAAGATAGCATGTTGCAGCCACAATCCTGTTCTCTCTTACAATAACAGCTCCGTCATGAAGTGGTGTGTTATGTTCAAATATATTGATCAGAAGCTGACTGGTAAGGATTGCATCCAGATTAATACCTGTTCTTATATAATCGGTCAGCAGCTCATTCTGCTCAATTACGATCAGTGCTCCGGTCTTAACTTCTCCCATATCAAAACATGCTTTGACCAGCTCACTGATGGTTTTATCCGTAAATCTTTCCTTCACCTCTTTACCTGCATCAAAAGGTATCAGTGAAGCCATGATTCGCTTTTGTCCAAGCTGTTCCAGAACTTTTCTGAGCTCCGGCTGAAAAATAACGATCACACCTACGATCAGTGTACTTGCCAGATTTGAAAAAATCCACAGAATCGTATTCATCCTGAAAATATACGCGATCAGAATGAAGAGGAGAACGACCAGTATTCCTTTCAGAAGTGTATATGCATGAGTATATTTGATCCATACCATGAACTGATATACAAAAAAAGCGATCAGTGCAATCTGTATGATATCTATAATCCCAATCTTAGGAAATGCCAGTCTTGATAATGTTTCTATCAAATTTCCTGAAAAATCCTGCATATGGCTCTCCTTTCCTTATCATTTTTATATATCTTATCGTTGAAAATGTTTTCAGTGGATTTTGTGTTACTGTTCACTCCGTTCACAGTAACGTAGCCAAAATTCATTCCAGATTGCCTGCGGCAATGGAATTTTGGCTCGTATGTCTCATCGTTACCGGAAACTGCTTTTTACAGATTTTTTAATGATTCTTCCAGTTTCTTCTCAAAATCCACGCTGTCAATATCTTTCTTTCTCTCTACAGGTGCTGCAGCCTCATCTGTCGTCACTGCTTTCTCATCACCATGAAAAATAGGATTCGCATAAGAAACAACGTTATCCTGTGCCGGTCTTTCATCCTTTGCAGAACTTCCGTTAATCTTCTTTATACTTCTTTCAGATGTTGTGACACAGGCTTTCGGCACTGCTTTTACATAATAATAATATTCATCATCCTCATATTCCAGTCTCTCGGTACGGGTATAGTCACCACCAAATACAAAGAATTCAAGAAGTAATCCTATCACCACAGAGATCACTGTATAAATGATCAGCGTAACAACATCAATATCCAGTCTAAAATAAAATCCACCTGCAATAATCATCAGAACATACACAACTCCACCTGCAATAATGGCAATTCTCCATGCATAGTCAAAAGAGCGGGTACGTATCAGATTCACCAGCAGAATCACTGCGATAAAGGCAATCACTGTGATCCACATTCCCCAGTTCTGCACGATTCCATCTGTCAGAAGTTTTAATTTGTCAGCTATGGCAACATCCGGGTTTTCCAGAAGTTTATGCTGTACACGTATAAAACGGATAAAATAGTAAATAATCACTCCGCAGCCTGCAGGAAGTGCAGAAAACGCATTGCACAAAAGTCCGCTTCCGATAGGAAGAAGCGTCGGAACACTGAACCCAAAGGAAAGCGGTGTAAATACAAGTACTAAATTATTGTCTGAACTGAATCTCAGGAAGAGAATTGCCATAAACAGGATCAGCACAAGCATAAAACCTGCAACTTCTATCCCCAGTGCATAACCATGTGCGACCATCAGGGCAAATCCTACAAAAATCATTACACCTGAAGGAAGAATGGAACAGATCAGTGCAAGGATCAGAACAATAAATATATTATCGATCTGCTTCATATATCCCATATTGGTATTGATCCATATGAAATAAACCATTGCCAGAACGAAACGTAAGACAGGCAGGATATAAATCTCATACTGGCTGTATAAATTCTTTATTCGCTGTTTTAATTCGAGTAATGCTGTCATTTTTTATATCCTCCTGTAACTCCTCTGGCTGAAGATTTTTTATCTTCGCGACCGTAGATTTTACTTAATTGTGTAAGTTCTTCATAATAATTTTTCACACTTTTCTTTGCTTTGTGGTATTTCACCGTATATTGGATATATGTCAGGACAGAAAACAGTACCAGCACTGCCACATACCCCAGAATAACTTCCACGCCCAGTGAAACAAGGTTCATCTTATGAACATTATCTATCAGATATTCAGCAAAATATGCTGCGATACCGGCCAGAATCAGGCAATACCCAATCGTAACAAGGAAAAAATTCTTAATCATGGCAAGTCCGATATAATCACTACGGTAGTACCTGCTGACCGGAAGATATTTCTTTCCTTCCCCCTGTTCATACATGGCAAGTTTATTCATGATTTTTATCTTCTCTTCATTTAACATAAATTACTCCTTACTGTATGCTTTTCCTTTTGCTATAATCCGCTATTACTGTTCACTCTGTTCTCAGCAACAACCTGATATCATTCATATAATCATACAGATTAATTGTAACATATATCATTATGTATGAAAAGTGTTTTTTCTTATCTCCTGCCTATGCAAACCGTAAGAAAATAAACATTTCCGGCACCTTTTCTCTTCAGGCATCCGGCCATTGCATCGATCGTACTTCCTGTTGTATACACATCATCTATCACCAGGATATTCTTTCCCCTGACATCTCCGGTCACGCAGAACGCTTTTTCCAGGTTTTTTCTTCTCTGCAAAGCATTCAGTTTTTTCTGCGACTTTGTCTTTAAAACTTTCTGCACAATATTGACATCTGTGGAAATCCCGGTATAATGACCGAGTTTCTCCGCCAGATATGCAGCCTGATTAAAACCTCTCTGCCGCTCCTTCGACCTGTGTACCGGAACCGGCACGATCAGATCCGGCTTCCATTCCCGCAATTCTTTCTGTGCATATCGATACATTGCTCTGGCGTAAAAATCACCGTATTCTCTGCATCCATAGTACTTATATCTGGTAACAGATCTTCTCATTATGCCATCATAAACAAAAATACCTCTTCCCTGTTCATACATATGCCTGTGTTTCTGACAGTCTCTGCAGTATTCCCCTGTTTCTATGGGTTTTCCACATTTATAACATCTGGGATGACCAATCGGACGAAGTTCTTTCTCGCATTCCGGACAGATCATCCTTCGCTGATCTGCCAGTATTTTCTGACAGACCGGACAGCATCTCGGGTAAAAAATATCAGCAACCATGTTCAGAAACCGTTTCATTTCCATTTCCTTCCACTATTTTACTCTTTGTTTTGCTATCCTCTGTATTTCTGTTTTTTTCATATTATCGGAATAAATTTTTTCTCTGTTATTATTCAGTCATCAGATCACAGTCTGCAATATCATTCTTCACCATCTGTATTATTATCCCCTGTAGTCTCACTCAGTTCTCTGATCCGTTCATCCAGTGCACTGTATCTCTTCTGCTGTTTTTCATTGCGTATCATCTCTGCAAAGGTCTCCTCTTTTCCCACAACCGTCACACATTTTCTTGCTCTGGTAACTGCGGTATAAAGAAGGTTCCTGTTTAAAAGCATCTGTGGTCCGGAAAGCAATGGAAGTATGACTGCCGGATACTCAGATCCCTGAGACTTGTGGATTGTAATAGCATATGCAAGTTCCAGTTCCTCCAGCTGTTTGAACGAGTACATTGCAAAACGTCCATCCTCAAATTCCACTTCTGCTGTCTCAGCAAATTCATTGATTTCCCTGAGGATTCCGGTGTCTCCGTTAAATACTCCCACGCCTTTCTCAATGACAACCCCATATCGTCCCCGGATTTCCCATTCCATCTGATAATTATTTCTGATCTGCATGACCTTGTCCCCTGTGCGGAACAGCCGGTCTCCAACCGCCCTCTCGGATTTCCCGTCTTCCGGCGGATTCAGGTATCTCTGCAGGATCTGGTTCAGCCGCTCTACTCCCAGAAGTCCCTTTCTCATAGGTGTCAGTACCTGTATCTCAAAGGGTTTGGCATCTACATAGCGCGGCAGTTTCTCCTGGATCAGCGCGATCACTACTCTTATAATGATATCTGCATCATATCTCTTCAGAAAAAAGAAATCTCTGCTCTTATTATTGATCTGAACCTGTTCTCCCTTATTTATCTTATGAGCATTTACAACAATATCACTCTCTGATGCCTGTCTGAATATCTTAGTCAGTTCCACTACATGGAAACATCTGCTTCGGATAATATCTCTCAGCACATTGCCCGGGCCTACACTCGGAAGCTGATTCTCATCCCCCACAAGGATCAGTCTGGTTCCTGCTACCACTGCAAGAAGAAGAGAATGCATCAGATGGATATCCACCATAGACATTTCATCAATAATGATCACATCTGCCTCCAGCGGATTCTGCGCATTCCTCTCGAATTTAGCTGAATGCCCGTCCCTCTCTTCTTCCGGCATTCCATTCAGTTCCAGCAGACGGTGAATTGTCTGCGCCTCATATCCGGTAGTCTCTGTCATTCTCTTTGCAGCACGTCCGGTAGGTGCAGCCAGCCGAATCTCTGCACCTTCTCCCTCAAAAAAGCGGATGATCGCATTGATCGTTGTCGTTTTACCTGTACCGGGGCCTCCTGTAAGAATAAAGAGTCCATGATCCGCTGCTTCAGTGATTGCTTTCTTCTGCATTTCATCCAGAACAGTTCCTGTCTCTTTCTCGATCAGCTCAATTCTGTGCCTGACAAGCTCTTTATCCTCAGGACACACAATATTCAGTTCATTAAGCATCCTGGCAGTGTTCAGTTCCAGATAATAATACTGTGCCGGATAAACGATAGTTTCTCCGCTTTTTTCTTTCAGCACCAGCTTCCTGTCAATAACCATATCCATAAGATGTTTCTCCATATAGGATTCATCTACTCCCAGAAGTCTGGCACATCTTGTAAATAACTGTTCCCTCGGAAGATAAGTATGTCCTTCTCCCGAAGCCTGCAGAAGAGTATACAGCATTCCGCTGCGGATTCTGTAATCTGAGTCTGCGTGAATACCGACTCTGGCAGCAATCTCATCAGCAATCTTAAATCCCACACCGGAAATATCTTCCGCAAGTCTGTAAGGATTCTCCTGAAGGATCGTATAGACAGATTCCTTATATTTCTGATAAATCTTTGCGCCCAGGTTCAGGGAAATCCCATATTTCTGCAGAAAGATCATTACTTTTCGCATCTCTGCCTTCTCACTTACCTGCGCAGCGATCTCCCGGGCTTTTTTCTCACTGATCCCCTTTACCTCTGCAAGCCGCTCCGGCTCTTCTTCTACGATACGGAGTGTGTCATCTCCAAACTTCCGCACGATCCTGGCAGCCAGTGCAGCACCGATTCCCCTGATGGCGCCCGAACCCAGATAACGTTCTATTCCATATGTATCCTCCGGCATCTTCTCTGTAAAAGAACTGATCTGAAACTGTTTGCCATATACCGGATGATGGATATATACTCCGGTTGCTTCAATAGATGCCCCCTGTGTGATCGCAGGGAAACTTCCCACGCAGGTCAGCTCTTCCTCTTTTTTTGTACCTTTCAGTACCATAACTGTATATCCGTTATCTTCATTTCTGAAAATAACATGATCTATGTATCCTGTGACAGTTTCACTCATGTGCTTTTCTCCACACCTCCTGCTTCTTTGAGCCTCTGACAACGCAAAAAGGCACTGCACTGTGCAGTACCTCCTGCTTTATCCGTCAAAACGTGCCATTACCTCTGCATACTTACCGGTTCCCACTGCGACCACGCTCATTGCATCCTGCACAGTCAGTGTACTTACCCCGGTTCTCTGCTCGATCAGTGTATCCATCCCATGAAGAAGGGCACCGCCGCCTGTAAGTACGATTCCTCTGTCTACAATATCCGCAGCCAGTTCCGGCGGTGTCTTTTCCAGAATTCCATGAACAGTCTCCACAATCTGGCTTGTAGCATCCTTTAACGCCACACGTATTTCTTCTGAGGTAAGTGTCACTGTCTTCGGCAGACCGGTGATCACATTTCTCCCCTTTACTTCCATTGTTCTCGGATTTGATTCCTCTATAGCCGTACCAATCTGAATTTTGATCTTCTCTGCCATATCTTCTCCGATAAAAAGTCCATGATTCTTTCTCACATAGTTCAGTATAGCCTGATTAAAAGTGTCCCCTGCAACTTTCACAGAAGCGGAAACCACAACCCCCGCAAGAGAGATAACCGCAACATCCGAAGTTCCGGCTCCAATGTCTACGACCAGATTTCCAAAGGGCTTGGTCACATCCACCCCGGCTCCGATTGCCGCAGCTATAGGTTCCTCCACCATATAGACATCTCTGGCACCAGCCTGATAGGTTGCTTCCTCCACTGCCTTTTTCTCAATCTCTGTAATTCCACTGGGAACACAGATACTGATCCTGGGCTTGCGGAAAGCTCTTCTTCCTATTGCTCTGGATATAAAGTATTTCAACATCTTCTCTGTAACTGTATAATCAACGATCACGCCCTGTCTGATGGGACGGATGATCTCCATATCTGAAGTAATGCGCCCTTCCATCAGACGGGCTTCTTCACCGATTGCACGTATCTTCTCTGTATTTTTATCATAAACTACGATCGAAGGCTCATTTAGCACAAGCCCCTTTCCTGTAGAATAAGCCAGACTGTTCCTGGTTCCCAGGTCAATTCCAATATCACTTGTCGGCATGGAAATCCCCTTTCTGTTCTTACGTTCTCCTCATCCCCTTCAACTGATCATTACTTTTTACAGTCTCTACCGGGGACTTATCCGGTTTAGTTATAACAACTCCATAAAATAATGCGATCAAAACAGTCCAACAGGGCTTCACATCCTGATAAGCCGGATCAAAATATATTATTTACGAGAATTGCTATAAATAATCTCTTCTATTATATACAACTTCCATTTAAAAAGAAAGTCCTGCAATATGATTTCAAGATTATTTCAGATATTTCTTTACATATTTTCCGGTATAGGAAACCGGTGACTGTGCCACCTCCTCAGGAGTTCCCTGAGCAACTACGGTACCTCCTTTGTCTCCGCCCTCCGGTCCGATATCAATGATATAATCTGCGGTCTTAATCACATCCAGATTATGCTCGATCACAACTACTGTATTACCGCCCTCCGATAATCGTTT
Source organism: Blautia sp. Marseille-P2398 (assembly GCF_964240315.1). NCBI lineage: Bacteria > Bacillati > Bacillota > Clostridia > Lachnospirales > Lachnospiraceae > Blautia > Blautia sp. Marseille-P2398. Next base: position 133,020 of record NZ_CAXSTD010000004.1, on the reverse strand, counting down.
CAGAATCTCCACCAGCTTATGCACATCCGCAAAATGCAGACCTGTGGTAGGCTCATCCAGAATGTAGATAGTCTTACCTGTGCTGCGCTTGCTCAGCTCTGTGGCAAGCTTGATCCTCTGTGCCTCTCCTCCGGAAAGCTCTGTGGAAGGCTGTCCCAACCGGATATAGGAAAGTCCTACATCATAAAGAGTCTGTATCTTTCTTTTAATAGAAGGAACATTCTCAAAAAAAGTCAGTGCTTCCTCCACCGTCATATTCAGCACATCGTAAATATTCTTATCCTTATACTTTACTTCTAGGGTTTCTCTGTTATATCTCTTACCTTTGCAGACCTCGCATGGTACATATACGTCCGGAAGGAAATGCATCTCAATTTTGATAATACCGTCACCGCTGCATGCCTCACATCTTCCGCCCTTTACATTAAAACTGAATCGTCCTTTCTTATATCCTTTTGCCTTGGCATCTGCTGTTGCTGCAAAAAGATCTCTGATCTGGTCAAATACCCCGGTATAAGTCGCAGGATTGGAACGTGGAGTACGGCCAATAGGTGACTGGTCAATATTGATAACCTTATCCAGTTGGTCTGTTCCCAGAATGTCCTTATGTTTTCCCGGAATCACTCTTGCCCGGTTCAGATCTCTTGCCAGGCGTTTATAAAGAATCTCATTGATCAGAGAGCTCTTACCTGAGCCCGAAACTCCTGTGATACAGGTCATGATCCCAAGAGGTATCTTCACATCGATATTCTTGAGATTATTCTCTGCCGCCCCCTTGACAGTAAGAAAACCGGTTGGCTTCCGTCTCTCCAAAGGTACCGGAATTTTTAATTTTCCGCTCAGATAAGCTCCTGTGATGGAATCCTCGTTCTTCATCAAATCCTCTGCAGTTCCCATGGCAACTAGTTGTCCGCCATGCTCCCCTGCACCGGGACCTATATCTACAATACAGTCTGCGGCACGCATGGTATCTTCATCATGCTCCACAACGATCAGGCTGTTTCCAAGATCACGCAGTTTCATCAGAGAACCAAGAAGTCTGTCATTATCCCTCTGGTGAAGTCCGATACTCGGTTCATCCAGAATATAGGCAACTCCTACCAGCCCGGAACCAATCTGGGTAGCCAGACGGATTCTCTGCGCCTCGCCGCCGGAAAGAGTTCCTGTCGCACGTCCCAATGAAAGATAATCCAGTCCTACATCTGACAGGAAACTTACCCTTGCCCTGATTTCCTTCAGAATCTGTCTGCCGATAAGCTGCTGCTGCTCGGAGAGCTGCATATCCGCCAGAAAGGCTTTCAGCTTCTCTATAGAAAGATTGGTGACCTCATAAATATTCTTATCCGCCACAGTCACAGCCAGTGATTCCTTCTTCAGCCTCTGACCTTTACAGGTTTTGCACGGAGTAATGCGCATGAAAGATTCATACTCCTGCTTCATGGCATCAGAGCCTGTCTCTCTGTAACGCTGCTCCACATTTCGGATCAGCCCCGGAAACGCCACATCGTAAACGCCCTCTCCGCGCTGCCCTTTATAGTAAACCTTTACAGAATGTCCATTAGTTCCGTTGATCAGAATGTCCTGTATCTTCTCCGGATACTCCTCAAAAGGTGTTGCCAGGCTGAAATCATATTCTCTGGCAAGAGCATCCAGGATTGCCCTGGAAAAGCTTCCCTCATTTGTGCAGGACTGCCATCCTGTGACCACAATGGCACCATCCAGGATACTCAGAGATCTATCCGGGATCATCAGATCAATATCAAATTCCATTTTATACCCAAGTCCCAGACAATCCGGGCAGGCACCAAAAGGATTATTGAAAGAAAAGCTTCTCGGTTCGATCTCATCTACACTGATACCACAGTCAGGACAGGAGAAACTCTGGCTGAAATTGTGAATATTTCCATCCATAGTATCTACCATCAGAAGGCCCTCTGCCAGATCCAGCACTGTCTCAATGGAATCTGAGAGTCTTTTCTCAATCCCGGGCTTCACGATCAGACGGTCTACCACAATCTCTATATTATGCTTGATATTCTTGTCCAGACTGATCTCCTCGGAAAGCTCATACAGGTTTCCGTCAATCTGCACACGTACATATCCGCTTCTCTTTGCCTGCTCCAGAAGCTTTGCATGAGTTCCCTTGCGCCCCCGCACAACAGGCGCCAGAAGCTGGATCTTCGTTCTCTCCGGAAAAGACATGATACTGTCTACCATCTGGTCAACTGTCTGCTTCTTAATCTCTCTTCCGCACTTCGGACAATGAGGGATTCCCACTCTGGCATACAGAAGTCGGAAATAATCATAGATTTCTGTCACTGTTCCTACTGTGGAACGGGGATTGCGGTTGGTAGATTTCTGATCAATGGAAATGGCCGGCGGCAGACCTTCGATGCTCTCCACATCCGGCTTCTCCATCTGTCCCAGGAACTGTCTTGCATAGGAAGAGAGAGATTCCATATAACGGCGCTGTCCCTCTGCATAGATGGTATCAAAAGCCAGTGAAGATTTACCGGAGCCACTCAGTCCTGTAAATACCACAAACTTGTCTCTGGGAATATCCACACTTAAATTCTTAAGATTATTAACATTGGCACCTCTGATCCTGATAAAGTGCTTCTTCGTTGTATCTGCTGCCATTGTGGGCCTCCTGTTTCTCATTTATAAATAATAACTGTTTCTTACCTTGACAGTTACACCTTTTTCGTATGTTATGATATTCATGGATTGTGCGCAGTTTCGCTGCCCCGCAATCCTCATGGCATCAGTATAATACAGGAACATTTGTTCGTCAAGGCGTTTACGGCAAAAAATCCGCCATAACGGAATTGCTTACATGGATTCCTTCTCTGCTCAGAAAAATCCTTCCGTTTTCTTCCAAAAGCAGTCCCATTGACTTATATTTTCTCAGAACATCCCCGTATATTGCATCTATTTCACTGCCAAACTGCCGCTCAAACTCAGCTTTTGCGATTCCTCTGGTCATACGAAGTCCCAGAAACATGAACTCCGCCATCTCATCCTCTCTGGTGAGGGGCGGCTCTTTTTCTCTTATTTTTTCCGGAGTTCTGCTGTTTTCCAGATATTTTTTCATATCCTGTGTATTGGCAAAACGTTCCTTTCCATAAAGAGAGGAAGCTCCCAGGCCAAACCCCAGATAATCCTGTCGGATCCAATAGCCCACGTTATGCCTGCATTCTCTGCCTTTCTTTGCGTAATTGGAAATCTCATACTGCTCAAAGCCATATTCTCTCAGAATCTGTGCTGTTGCCTCATACATATTGTACTCCGCATCTTCATCCGGCAAATTCAGCGTCCGCGATGCAAAAGGTGTGCCCTCCTCAATGATCAGGCTGTATGCGGAAATATGTTCCGGATCCAGTCCTGCAACAGTGCGAAGATTGTGGATCCATCCTTCATAAGTCTGATCCGGGATCGCACTCATCAGATCAATATTGATATTGTCGAACCCTGCCTCTCTTGCACTTCTGTAAGTCTCCAGAAACTGCTCATAATTGTGGATTCTTCCAAGGATCTTCAGTTCTCTGTCATCCGGCGACTGTAAACCTATGCTCAGGCGGTTGATTCCATATGTTCTGTATGCCTGCAGTTTGTTTCTGTCTGCAGTCCCCGGGTTTACTTCTATGGTGATCTCAGCATGATCCGCAATCTGAAATTTTCGTCTTATATGATTTAAAATTTCTCCTATGAATCTCTCATCCAAAACAGAAGGAGTGCCCCCTCCAATAAATACAGAGGATACACTCCTTCCTTTTCCTTCTTCTGCTGCATTGATTTCTTCAAGCAGAGCATCTACATAATCAGCCTGCTCCTTTGGACCTGACGGACCGGAAAGGAAATCACAGTAATCACATTTTTTTACGCAAAATGGAATGTGGATATAGATTTCCATGGGAGAATCTGTGATATTCCTTCTCTCCATTGTAATCTGCTCCTGTTATGACCTGTTTTCTATTCCTCAGTATCTGATGTACTGCTGTCTTGCTCATTGTTATCTGCTGAGTCGACACTGTTATCTGTACTGTCGGCATCACTTTGGCTGTCTGAACTTTCCGCAGATGAGATACCTGCTGCATCCTGCTCTGCCAGATACGTATTTACCATTGTTAGATTACCATTGGTGGTAACTGCTGCGGAAGCTACCTGATCCGGTGCCGGAGTGGGACTTGTCTCTTCCGGCGCAACACTGATCTGGATCACTTTGGAGGACGCTTCATCTACCTCCCTGGTTTTCCCACATCCGGAGACAGAAATTCCAAGCAATAACATACATAGTATAACTGTTTTTCGCTTAATCATTTTCTTCAATATTTTAACCTTCTGTTGAGATGAGCACTATTCACAGATAACTGTTCAGTACCTTCACAGTTATGTGGACAGCAGGCTGCCGAATAGTTACCATTCATACTTTATTTATCATCCAGTTTCAATACACTCATAAATGCTTTCTGCGGAATCTCCACATTGCCTACCTGACGCATACGTTTCTTACCTTCCTTCTGTTTCTCCAGAAGTTTCTTCTTACGGGAAATATCACCGCCGTAACATTTGGCAAGTACATCCTTACGCATGGCTCTGACTGTCTCTCTGGCAATAATCTTGCTTCCGACAGCTGCCTGGATCGGAATCTCAAAAAGCTGGCGGGGAATCTCGTCTTTTAATTTCTCGCACATCTTACGGCCTCTCTCATATGCTGTATCTGCATGTACGATAAAGGAAAGAGCATCCACTTCTTCTTTGTTTACCAGAATATCCAGTTTCACAAGCTCGCTGCGCTCATATCCGCAGAGTTCGTAATCCAGAGAAGCATAGCCTCTGGAGCGGGATTTGAGGGCATCAAAGAAATCATAGATAATCTCATTTAACGGCAGCTTATATTTCAGAAGCGCACGTGTTTCTTCCATATAATCCATTCCCAGATACTGCCCTCTTCGTTCCTGGCAAAGATCCATAATTGCACCGATAAATTCAGTTGTTACCATGATCTCGGCATTTACCATTGGTTCTTCCATGTATTCAATCTCTGATGGATCCGGCAGATTGCTTGGGTTTGTCAGATTGATAACTTCGCCGTTAGTTTTGTATACTTTATAAATAACACCGGGAGCTGTGGTCACAAGATCAAGGTTGTATTCTCTTTCCAGACGCTCCTGAATAATCTCAAGATGGAGCAATCCCAGAAAACCACATCGGAAACCAAAGCCAAGGGCTACGGATGTCTCCGGTTCATAGAACAGAGAGGCATCATTGAGCTGAAGCTTCTCAAGAGCATCTCTCAGATCACCGTATTTGGCACCGTCTGCCGGGTATAATCCGCAGTATACCATAGGGTTTACTTTCTTATAGCCCGGAAGTGCTTCTGCACATGGTCTTTCCTTATCTGTAACTGTATCACCTACACGAGTGTCACCAAGGTTTTTAATACTCGCAGTGATGTATCCTACCATGCCTGCTGTCAGTTCCTCACATGGAATAAACTGACCTGCACCAAAATATCCGACTTCCACAACTTCTGTGGTGAAGCCAGTTGCCATCATATGGATCTGGGTGCCTCTTTTCACACGGCCATCCATGACACGGCAGAATACGATAACGCCTTTGTATGCATCATAAATGGAGTCAAAGATCAGGGCTTTTAATGGTGCATCTACATCGCCATGAGGTGCCGGGATCTTTGTTACGATCTGTTCCAGGACTTCTTCTACATTAAGTCCTGTTTTGGCAGAAATCCTTGGTGCGTCATGGGCTTCAAGGCCGATGACATCTTCGATTTCATTTACCACACGATCCGGTTCTGCACTTGGCAGGTCGATTTTGTTGATGACCGGAAGGACATCCAGGTCATGGTCAAGGGCAAGATATACATTTGCCAGTGTCTGGGCTTCGATTCCCTGAGCTGCATCTACTACCAGGATTGCACCGTCGCAGGCTGCAAGGCTTCGGGATACTTCGTAATTGAAGTCTACATGGCCGGGGGTGTCGATCAGGTTGAAGATGTATTCTTCGCCGTCTTTGGCTTTGTATACGATTCGCACTGCCTGAGATTTAATGGTGATTCCACGTTCTCTTTCGAGTTCCATGTTATCCAGTACCTGTGACTGCATTTCACGTTCTGTCAGAGTGCCGGTCATTTCGATGATTCGGTCGGCAAGAGTGGATTTGCCGTGGTCTATGTGTGCAATAATACAGAAATTTCTGATTTTGCTCTGGTCTATCATTAAGGAATTCCCTCCTGAGTTCTTTCTTATATACTGTAATTGATGGGTTTGCTAATTTTGTATTATAACATATGGGGGAAGGGTTTGTCATCTATTTATCTACATTGGACGCACAGAAACAGTTACTGTTGTTACTGTTCACACACCTCGCGGGATAGTAGATATGAACAGTAACCAGAAACATCCTAGTACATCGTTTCGTAAATAACTATACCAATCGCGTAGGATGCGGATTCGAGTGTGCTGGTATAAAAACGCAGGCGTAGCGGGCTACGCTGAGGCTTTTAGACCTGTGCAATCGGATTCGCAGACAAGTGAGTGGTATAGTTATTTCGAAAACGATGTACTAGTAATTGGAATTCAGCCCTGCAGTACCTTGTCTAAGATGTCGGCAAATGGTTCCATGGCATTTTTTACTTCCTGAACAGTGTTGGTCTGGGCTCCGGCTTCCAGAAGAAGGGAGCGGGGACGGAGGTGGAGATTGTAACGGTAACCTGCAAGGTAAATTCCCCGGTAAAATTGAGGATAGTATTGGGCTGCCTGATATTCCAGCTGGAAGGAAAATGCCAGGTTTTGCTGTATGTAGGGATTTGGCAGATAGTCCAGGGAACCTTTGGATGTCGTATAACTCAGTCCATTGTAAAAAAGGATCTGGGCTGTGGGTTTTCCATTGATTTCTGTTACAAGATGGCGGTCTTCGGGGATGCCGTCCCGGTGTAGGTCTATGATCACCTGGATATCCGGGTTTTCCTGAAGATAAGGTTCCAGATAATCGCGGGCATAATCGTAAGCGGCGCTGCGGTCCAGTTCACCTCCTGCCATGTCGAACTGCTCTTTGAGATGGACTACCTGATAACTGTAGTTTTCTGTGAGAAGCTGTGTCAGATAATCTCCTACTCCTACAATCGTGTCGGATTCTTCTCCTTCTCTGGAATCTGCGAAGGTTTCCTGAGAATGGCTGTGATAGATCAGGATCTGAGGAGTATCGGTTTCTTTGGTGATTTTTAAGTCCTGTTTCAGAAAATCTTCGGCATTGATCTGTACGGCATCTGCTTCTGTGTTGGAATCTACGATATAGAATTGTCCCAGAAGATAATTATAATCTGCCAGTTTTTCGGGGGACAGGTCAATCATTGGATGAGGAACTGCAGCAGCAATGGTTTCTGTGCTGTTCTGAATATTTTGGTCATTCTGCGCTGCTGACTCTTGCGGCTTCTGTGATTTGTCCGTTTCATGATTTTCCGGTGACGCAGTTATCTTTTTCGGTTTAGGTGTCTTGTCTGATTTTTTTGAAGTTTGTTCTGATTCTGATATTTTCGCTGACTCTGATATTTTCGCTGATTTTACTATTTTCGAAGGAATTGCTGTTTCTTTCGGTACCGGTGTAGATTCTGGTGTCTGTAATTCTTCAGATTCGTTTTTTTCTGCCAGCAATTGTTCGGACTGTGCACGCTCTCCCAGATATTTTCCGTTTTCTCCTGCTATTTTTTTATAGGTTTCAAGATCTTCACAGGAACTCGTATGAGCTCTTTTTTCCAGAAAGCGGTACAGAGGCAGATGCCTGTACACATTTTCTCCTGTAAAAAATGTCCCCGGCAATACTGCCAGAGTGGCAAAAAAGCACATGCTAAGCAGAATGCAGAACGCTTTCTGAACGTTTGTCACATGGATCACCTCTTGACTTATCCTATGTCCATGTTTTCCCATTTATACCCTGTTCACACTGACGGAACAATTTTCCGGTCAGCCGCCTATTTCCTCAAACGCCATGTTCAGTCCTTCTGAGATTGTGAAGCTCAGGTATTTTACTGTCTCATCCACATCTTTGGGAGTTACAAACATGGTGTGAAGATGAGGAGATATCATTTCTTCCAGAAATTCTTTCTGTTCTGCCTCTTCCAGAGCTTCCAGAAGGTGTGCCATGGAATCATGGACGATAGTTGCCGCATCTACTACGGTGGGTACTCCGATCCCGATCACTTTTACCTGCAGATTTTCTTCTGTAAGCCCCACTCTGTGATTGCCTACACCGGAACCCGGGTTGATTCCTGTATCTGTGATCTGAATTGTACGGTTCAGGCGTCTGGTGCTTCTTGCTGCCAGCGCATCAATGGCAATCACTATGTCCGGCTTTGTCTCTGCCACGATTCCCTGTATGATTTCAGATGTCTCCATCCCTGTCTGCGCCATTACTCCCGGGATAATTCCGCTGATACGGTGCATTTTTTCTTTTCCAAGACTCTGCAGGCCATACTCTCTTATCATATGTCTCGTTATATGAAGATTTTCTACCACATGAGGCCCCAGGGAATCGGCTGTGATCGCTGAATTTCCCAGACCTACTACCAGAATGGACAGCTCACGCTCCAGATTGATCACATTCTGTAAATGACGGGCGATTTCCAGGGAAATTTCTCTGTGATAATCCTCATCATGTACAGAAAGCCCCGGAGCTTCTATCGTAATATAGCTTCCCTGGGGCCGTCCCATTGTTCGGGCACCGTTTTCTGTGGTGATCTTTACCACAGTGGTACGGATATCTTTCTCTTCGTTATAATCTTCGTGGATCTCCACTCCCCGGACTTCTACGTTTTCCTCTGTAAACCGTTCGGTTGCCTCCAGCGCCAGGTCTGTTCTTATTCCGTAATTATCCAACATCTCTTTTCCCTCCGTACTTCATTCAATATTTGTTACTGTTTGCTCCGTTCTTATAACAATCTTTTATATCTATTTTTAGCTTTTTTTATGGAAATATGTATTGACAAGGAAGATTATTTGAGATAATATATATAAGCATGTTCATAGGAGCGCCCGTGTCTGTTTCTATGACAGGAGTATAATAATATTTTATCGAATTAAATTGGAGGTGTACGAATTGGCTAACATTAAATCTGCTAAGAAAAGAATTTTAGTAAACAGAACTAAAGCAGCAAGAAACAAAGCAATCAAATCTGCAGTTAAAACTTCTATGAAGAAAGTTGAAGCAGCAGTAGCAAATAAAGATAAGGCAGCTGCAGAAGTAGCATTAAAGGATGCTGTTTCCACAATCAGCAAAGCTACATCCAAAGGTGTTTATCATAAAAACAACTGTGCAAGAAAAGTTGCCCGTTTAGCTAAAGCTGTTAACAGCATTGACTAATTATAGATTGAATTTTTAATTATAAGCTTATGATTAAAAAGGACAGCCATCACCGTCATGTGGCTGTCTTTTTTGTTATTATCTTTTGTAACTGCCAGAATATCCGGCAGTTACCGTTTTTCTTATTTTACTTTACTGCTGTACTTAATGATCAGTAATTCTACGCTCAGCTTATCTTCCAGTCGTCCTGTTTTTACTGATTCTTCTGCATCCACAAAATCTTTTACTGCCTGTTCCAGTTCTGATATAGTATAGGCTCTGGCACATGTTGTAATGTTTCTCACAACAAATCCGGGAACTCCCAGTTTCGAAGCTATTTCTGTCTGCGCAAGTCCTGCTGCCGCAAACTGTTTTGCCAACAGCAGCTGGCGATACTGCTTCGCAAGAAGAAACAGGATCCTCATCGGTGGCTCTTTCAATGTCAGCAGATCATAATAAAGTTCCAGTGCACGCTTCTGATTTTTCTCTGTTACTGCACGCACCATATCAAAAATTCTGTTGGTTGTCTGGGTGGTGCAGATTTCTTCAATATCCTCTGCAGTCACCACATCCCTGCCTTCTGTATAACTGATAAGCTTCTCCATCTCCATCCTGAGATTCCCCATATCAGTTCCTGTTTTGGTCAGCAGAAGTTCCATATCTCTCTGGGTGATCTTTTTCCCGGCTTTCCCCAGGATCCCTGCTGCCCAGCGCATCAGAGTTTTTTCATCCTGTCTGATAAATTCCGCAATACTTCCGCAGGCTTTTACTGCTTTGTACATGCGGTTTCTCTTGTCTACTTCCGTTTCTGCAAAAACCAGATACAGATAGTCCGGCAGCTCTTTCATATAATCTGCCAGTTCCTCACACTTATTTTTGAAAAAACCTGTATCTTCCAGCAAAACAACTCTGCGCTCTGCGAAAAATGGCATGGTTTCACAGAGGTCGATCAACTGTTTTACATCAATCCCCTTGCCTTCATAGTGATTGAAGTTCATAGTATCACCATCCGGATTCAGTGCCTTTACCAGATTCTGTTTATACTGTTGTTTCAGATATGCTTCCTCTCCATAGAGAAGATACACCTGTTTAAAATTTCCTGATTTAATGTCTGCCTGTATGTTTTTCAATTTTCTACTCCTGAGGCTGTTTTGTCTGTAACTGTTCAGCAATCTGTTGTTCTATTCACAGATACCAAGATATCAGACTGCAGAGCAGTTACTTTGTTACTGTTCTCAGTAACGTTACTTTTATTGTATCAATTCCATGACATAATAGCCAGCAGAAAATTTCAGATTATTATTCAGCCGCCCAGCTCCACCATTCTGTGAATGCATCTTCCGGCGCCTTCCATGATATTTTCCGGAAGGAAGATTTCTTCCCCGCCCTGTCCTTTCAGGCAGTTGTAGATGTCCATTAAGGTGGTAACCTTCATATTCATGCATGTAAGCTGTACTGCAACCGGGTAAAATTTCTTATCAGGACATTCAAACTGAAGATGCTCTACAATGCTGTTTTCTGTTCCGATGATAAATTCTTTATGTTCAGATTTCTTTGCAAATTCCATGATTCCTGTAGTGGATCCTACATAATCAGCTTGCTCTGCTACTTCCTGACGGCATTCCGGGTGTACCAGGAAAAGTGCATCCGGATGTGCTGCGCGGGCTTTTTCTACATCTTTTGCGCTGACCACGATATGTCTCGGACATCCGCCCTTATAAAATGCAAAAGTTTTCTCCGGGAGCTTCTCTGCCACGTAGTGTCCCAGGTTCGGATCCGGAATAAATAAAATCTTATCCTGCTCCAGCTTTTTGCAGATTTCAACTGCTGATGAGGACGTAACACATACGTCACATTCTGTTTTCAGTTCTGAAGTTGTATTAATATAGGCGACAACTGCATAATCCGGATACTGTGCTTTTAATTCACGCAGACCTTCCAGATCCAACTGCTCTGCCATGGGACATCCGGCTACAGGATTAGCAAGCCATACTCTCTTCTTCGGGCTTAAAATCTTGCAGGTTTCTGCCATAAAACGAACGCCGCACATGATCACACCGCTGCAGTCTCTTTTGGACGCCTGTACACTCAGGCCATAGGAATCTCCTGTATAGTCTGCTACTTCCAGAATCTCCTGACCCTGATATGCGTGTGCAAGAATACAGATATCCTGTTCTTTTTTCATTCGCAGGATTTCCTGCTGAATTTCTGCTATTGTCATCTTCTGAATCCTTTCTTACTTATATGTTATGATGTTTTTCCTTTTCCCAGGGCTGAAGTGGCGCAAGGAAACCTGCTTTCTTCAGCTGTTCTCCGATCAGATCCAGCCTTTCCTGGCTGGATGCTTCTATCAGATGATAGTGATACCCGGAAGTAGCACTGCTTAATACACTGGAATGGCTGTTGTTGATCGCCTGGACAAATTCATTCACATCCTGTCTGGAACGAATATCCATTTCTGCAGTGACACGGCCATAAACCCTGTGGCTGATGCTGATATTTTTCACCCGCCCGCCACAGTCCACGATCAGATTCAGTTCCTCCGCTGCATGCTCCTGCCCATGGCGTACTTTAAATTCCCTGGTGCATGCAATATCTTTATCATGCTGCAACACATATCCTCTGGTCGTTGACAGGATTCCCGGTGTAGATGCACGTATCACAGCCATATCCTGCACGATCACCTGTCTGCTTACTCCGAACTGTGATGCCATCGCCCTGGCAGCCACAGGTTTTTCTTCCTGCTGAAGGAGCTTTAAAATTTCAGTTCTTCTCTGAGCAGTATTCATACTTTCCCATCCTTTCTCCACGATATAATCCTATAGCAAATTATCCGCTGCAAAACAGCTTCGCTGCCATGTTATTATATTGCATGAAGATTCTTCATGGAAATGTCAAGGATTGGAGCAGAATGTGTCAGTGCACCGCTGGAAACAAAATCCACACCTGTTTCCAGGATTTTGGCGATATTTTCCTTTGTGATATTTCCGGAGCATTCTGTCTGTGCCCGGCCTGCGATAAGCTCTACTGCTTCTTTCATCATTTCCGGTGTCATATTGTCAAGCATAATAATATCTGCTCCTGCTTCTACTGCTTCTTTTACCTGTTCCATAGTCTCTACTTCAATCTCGATCTTACGGACAAATGGTGCATATTCTTTTGCCATGGCTACTGCTTTCGCTACGCTTCCGGCTGCTCCGATATGATTATCCTTAAGCAGTACGCCGTCAGAAAGATTATATCTGTGGTTGCATCCGCCGCCTATGCGTACAGCATATTTTTCAAAAACACGGCAGTTCGGAGTTGTCTTTCTGGTGTCCAGAAGTGTTACCTTACTTCCTTCCAGAAGCTTTGAAACCTGTTTTGTATAAGTAGCGATACCACTCATTCTCTGGAGATAATTCAGGGCAACTCTCTCTCCGGAAAGAAGCACCCGGATATCTCCTGTTACTGTTCCAAGAAGATCGCCCTTCTTTACTGCATCACCGTCTTTAAAGTTGAAACTGATCTCTGTTTTCTCATCCAGGATCTGGAATACTCTCGCATATACATCCAGTCCGGCAATGATTCCGTCTTCCTTTGCGATCAAATCTACGGTTCCTTTTACTGCGCTTCGCATCACTGCATTCGTGGAAACATCCTCACTGGTAATGTCCTCCTGAAGCGCCATACGGATCAGCTTGTCTGCCTGCATTTTCATTGTAATACTATTCATGACTCTTTTTCATCCTTTCAATTTCTTTTAATACGGTTTCGTGGCAGGCATTAAGCAGTTCTTCTCTGCTTTCATACATATTCATATCAATTGCATCTGCCCGCACATATTCCGGTGTCTGTCCAAATATCATATCATCTGCAGCCTTTCTTGCAAAGACCAGAGATTCCAAAAGAGAATTACTTGCCAGACGGTTTCTTCCATGAACACCATTACAACTTGTCTCTCCACACGCATAAAGTCCCTTCATGGAAGTTTTGCTTCCCAGATTTACCTTGATCCCACCCATAAAATAATGCTGTGCCGGAACAACCGGGATTGGCTCTTTTCTCGGATCAAAACCTTCTTCCACGCATTGTTCATAAATATGAGGAAAATGTTCCAGAATTGTTTTCTCTCCCAGAGGGCGCATATCTTCCCATACAAACTCTGTTCCATCCTTTTCCATCTGGGCAAAAATCTTCTGGCTCAGCAGATCTCTCGGCTGTAATTCGTTTGTAAAACGCTGTCCGTTCTTATCATACAGAAGAGCACCTTCTCCTCTGACTGATTCTGAAACCAGGAAACGCCGTCCGGGTTTCTTTGAATAGAGAGTTGTCGGATGAATCTGGATATAGTCCAGATTTTCCATTTCCACATGGTGCTTCATTGCAATTCCCACACCATCTCCCGCAATATGCGAAAAGTTGGTAGAGTTTTTAAAAAGCCCGCCGATTCCGCCGCAGGCAAGAACCACATACTGAGAATAAACAGGAAATGCCTGGTCATTCCGGTCCATTGCAATGATTCCGCAGACTGTATTGTCTTTGGAGATCAGGTCTACCATAGTCATATATTCACAAATTTCAATATTTTCTTTTATTTTTGCAGCAGTTAAGAGAGTCTGTGTGATTTCTTTTCCTGTAATATCCTCATGAAAAAGAATTCTTGGCTGGGAATGTGCTCCCTCTCTGGTAAATGCCAGATTTCCCAGACCATCCCTTGCAAAATCCACATGATAACGCAGAAGATCTCTGATAATATCATTGGAGCTGCGGATCATCAGATCTACTGCCCGTTTATTATTCTCATAATGTCCTGCCCGCATGGTATCTTCAAAATAATTTTCATAGTCATCTTCGCCGCGCAGCATACAGATTCCGCCCTGTGCCAGGAATGAATCTGACTGGTCTGCCTCCTGCTTGGTGATAAGCAGGATTTTCATTTTCTCCGGAAGGTTCAGCGCACAGTACAGTCCGGCTGCCCCTGTTCCCACAATAATGACATCATAATGTTCTTTCATCTTTCTTTCCTCACATCATGCCTGATTTTCGTTTGTCTGTGCAATTATACTCCCCGGATATATAGGTGTCAAGACACCTGTATATAATTATGACAACATTGTTTGCTTTGAGTTACTGTGAACGTAACCACTTTGAAAATCCTACTGCTTATTGCTTTTCACATCTCCACAGGGGGCTTACTTGATTCGGTTAAAGGCAGAAACAGATTTTCCATTGACTATTGTAACCGCCCCACAGTCTCTGGTGATCAGCACTCTGCTTCCACTCTTCTTCAGCCGTTCCAGCGTATCCGGCGACGGATGCCCGTATGTGTTTGTTGCAGAACAGGAAACAACAGCCAGTTCCGGTCTGACGATTTCCAGAAACTCTGCTCCTGTAGAATATCTGGAACCGTGATGAGCAGTTTTCAGGAAGTCCACATCTTCAAGACACCCATTCTGTATCAGTTTTTCTTCTGTCACCATTCCGATATCTCCGGTAAAAAGCCCTTTGAAATCTTTGCTTATCATTTCCAGAACCATCGCATCTTCATTTACTTCCTTCCCTGATGCTGTGGACTCCGGCCACAGAACCTTCAGTCTGACAGTTCCATATCTGATCTCATCTCCTGCTTTCATAGTAAGCACCCGGACTCCCGCTGACTCTGCCAGCTCTGTCAGCTCCCGATAATTTTTATTCTCCTGAATATCGCTCCATTTGGGCAGGATCAGATTCTCTATGCGCAGAGAAGTCAGATCTTTCTCAACAAATTCCAGAAGTTCCCGCACCCCGCTGATATGATCTTCATCTGTGTGAGAAACATAAATTCCGTCCAGTCTGGAAATCCCTCTGCTCTTCAAGTATGGGAGCAGCTGATATTTTCCCAGTTCATTCTTATTCGTACTGCCCCCGTCGATCAGGATATTCCATCTGTTTTCTATTTCCACCACAATTCCGTCTCCCTGTCCCACATCCAGACAGGCGATACGGAAATCTTCATACGGTCTGTAACTGATCAGCAGAATTGCAAAGCATACCATACCTGCATATACAGCCCGGATTTTCCACGCAAAGATCTTACCATTTTCACTTTTCTTCACACCCGCTCTGTACATCCACACCGCTGTTGCCAGAACCAGATAATATCCAACGATCTGCCACACTTCCGGCTTTCCGCCGATCCATGTACAAAACGAAAGTCGCCCCAACAGCACTGTCAGGAACTCATATCCTCTCAGAATAATCCTGCCCGGAACAACAGCCAGAAACGCTCCTCTGACAGTGACTAATCCAAGTAATGCACCGGCAGTTCCGCTTCCCAGTACAATCCCCACAGTAGGAAGCACCAGCAGATTCAGAAAAATCCCCAGCATCGACACTTCTCCGTAAAGCCACAGCACTATGGGAAGTGTGGTAAGCTGCACAACTCCGGATGCCAGAAATGACATCAGAAGTTTATTTCTGATTTTTCCCTTCTCATTAACCTTACTTCGTTTTTTCCGGTTTAATACATCCATCCCCTCCTGCACTAATGGCCAGACACAGCCAATCCCAATCACCGATCCAAAAGACAGCAGAAAACCTCCATCAAGCAGATACGCCGGATTTTCCATAAGGATCAGGATCGCCGCAGCCGCCATTCCTGTAGGCATATCATAAATCCGTCCTGCGATCTTTGCACCTACAGAAAGTAAAAACATACATACTGCCCGCATGGTTGAAACAGTCCCTCCGGTCATCATCCCATACTGAAGCATGATCACCAGCGCCAGCAGGCCTGCCGGCCAGATACCCAGACCGATTTTTTTCAGCAGATTATACAGTCCCATTCCAAGAAGACTGATATGGAGCCCCGAAATCGCCAGGATATGTATAATTCCTGCCATCTGATAACGCATTTTCAACTCCGGATCCAGATTTGTTTTATCTCCCAGCACGATTGCTTCAAACGCTCCAGCTTCCATTCCACAGGTCTTCTCCAGAATACCTGCAAATTTCTGCTGCATATCGATCAGGAACTGCCCATATACAGAATGACTCTGCGACTGCTTCTTTATCTTTCCTTTCTTCATCACATAATAGATCCTCTGGCAGCCATAGTATGCTTTACTGTCAAACTCTCCCGGATTCGTGGGGCTTTGCACCTCTTCCAGTTTTCCGGACACCAGAACAAGACTTCCTGCCAGAAGTTTATCAACATCACTGTTACCGCTATGATTCTTTTTTTGTTTTAAATAAACCTTTATATTATCAATGGAAACTTTTTCAGAATTGTAAATAAGATAAGTATTTCTAAGATATACAGATTGAAAATCTTCATTCTCCCGGCACCTGACCACCTCCCCGCAGATGGTGGATTCCGGATGCTTTCTGATCCATGTCTGCACAGACTGTGGCAGTGGATTCCCCCTTATCAGGGAAAATCCCAGCCAGTCTGTCACACACAGAAAAACAACCAGAAGCATGCACAGGATACACACAGGGCGTCTCCTCACTTTTGTGCCTCCTCTTCGTTTATGAATATCACTCTTTTTCCTTGACTACCAGCTTATCATTTCTTTCATAAAAATGATACAGCTCCATCTTCTTACCAAAGGTATCCAGCCTGTCCTTCCCGCCGACCGTAATCTGCACTTTGTCTGCATCCAGCGCATCCAGCAGCGAATTTACCACAGAATATACCGGTATTTTCTCCGATACATCCAGCGCATAGGAAGAAAATACTCCGTCAAATGCCACATAGCAGATCCTGTCTGCTATGGTCACATTCAGAACCTCCGTATTCTCCGGAATTGTGGGGTAATGCCCTTTTTCCAGCGGTCCCTTCATTAACTGTTCCAGAACGATCCTCTCTTTGGGGATACTGCGTTTATACCGCACAGTACGCTGTTCTTTTACCAGCTTCTGACCACTCTTATCAGTAAAATAAAGCGTAAAGGTATTGCTGCAATAGGCATCCGGTTCAGTTCCTGTGAACTCGGCAAAGGTATCTGCAGTCATATTTCCCACAGCCTGTCCCCTGGAATCTGTCAGATCTTCATTTTCTATTGTAAAACGCACAGAATTGATCCCCGGAACCTGAAGGAAAGTCTTCACAACACCTGTCCGCACAAGTAATTCCCTGGCGCGGCTCATGCTGCTGTACTGACTGTTAAAGTTGACCACCAGCACGTCCTCTTCTACACTGTAATTCATCTGTACTCCTTCAGGAAGCAGACTGACCCGGTTCTGCGAATCTGTCTGCTGGCTGTTCATCCGCTGCATCATATCCTTAAGCATATAGTCTGCAGTTGTCTCCTCCGGAGAGTAGCTTTTCTTCTGAAGCTGAGTTTCATCAGAGCTGATATCGTACAGATAATATTTGGCATCCTGTTTACCCGGATCTTCATGTATCTCCACAGAACACCCGGTCGCAAGGATGCTTAGTATTAACGCTGTTATAATGATTGAAAGTTTCTTTTTCACAATGGCACCTCCTATGACGGTATATAAGACAGAGGAATACGCACAGAGAATGTAGTTCCCTCTCCTTCTTTACTGAATACTTTGATCGTTCCATGGTGCATTGCAACAGAACTCTTGGTGATCGCCAGTCCCAGACCGGTTCCCCCGATTTCCTTGGAATGGGACTTGTCCACACGATAGAAACGCTCAAAGATTCTTTCTATACTGTCCTCAGGGATTCCCATACCGGAATCCGCCACTGTTATATAGAAATATTTATGGTCTGCATCCAGTGACACGCGCACCCATCCATCATCCACATTATATTTAATGCCATTCTCCACCAGATTGCTGACAGCAAGAGTAAACTTCACCTCATCCACATCTGCATCCACAGGTCGGAAGCAATCCAGGATCAGATCGATATTGCGCCTGTCTGCAATGGGACGCAAGCGCTTGAGGATATCCTCCAGAAGCTGATTGATATCCATATGGGTGATGTTTACATCTGCTGCTTTCTTATCCATCTTTACCAGCGAGAGCAGATCTGTAATGATCTTATTCTCTCTGTCGATCTCAGCAGTAATATCACTCATAAACTCCTGATACAGTTCCTCCGGGACGCCCTGCTGTCCAACCAGAGAATCTGCCAGAACCTTCATGGAAGTCAGGGGTGTCTTCAGTTCATGGGACACATTGGATACAAACTCCTGCCTGGATTCATCAAGAATTTTCATGCGGTTGACCATCTTGTTGAATGCATCTGTGATCAGCTCTGTCTCCGTATAGTCAGGAACACTGATTTCTTCATCCAGCATGCCATCTGTCAGGTCTTCAATGGCCTTCGTCACTCTTGCAAGTGGTTTTACAAGTATTGTAGAGAGCAGCCATGCCAGAAATACTGAAAGAACAACAATACTTCCGATCAGCATCACGCCTCTCTGTTCCATCTCTGCCAGTGTTTCTGCAATATCAACAGCCGAAACACTTACCAGCATCACGCCCTGAAGCTGCTGCACATCCGGACTCTGTACAGGAACTGCAAGCTCCAGTACTTTACTTCTGGCGTCATAATTGCTTGTCTCTTCTCCTTTCAGACAGGCTACAGCCAGTGAACTGAGAAGCGTCTTTCCCTCCTCTGTGTGGAAGGTATCACTTACTATCTTAAAATCTCTGTCAGCCAGCAGGATACGTCCGTTATACACATTGGAAAACAGTTCCAGCTTGCTGTTTACAACCTCTGAATCTGTATCATTGAGATAATTCTCCCTGATGATCAGATTACATAAAATATCGCACTGATCACCCACTGTCTCTGTAAGCATTGCAACCGCCCGGTTCTGATAGTTATGAAGCATCGTATATGTTACAATAACCCCCGGCACGATTCCCAGAATGATCAGGATGATCAGAATACGAAAACGCAGACTTCTGAAAAAATTTTTTCTTTTTTTCACCTTTTCAACTCCGTTCTCTTCTGTCATGCAGTTTGATGCATGCTTTCTGTCTGTTCGTAAAACAGTCATTGTTTATCGAATCCTTATCATCTTATCACAGAAAAATGGGCTTTTCTACATCTTAGCGAAAAGTAATTTATTTTTTGCAGCAATCAATGCGCAAGACATATCTCAGGAAATATTACCATGAACGAAAGATACCCAAAATACTATTTGTATTGACTTTATTTTTTGATTTTCATTTCAGGTCAACTATAATCAAAATTTTAATTGACCTGCGATTGTACTTTTATTATATGAGGTCAATCCTGAACATGTTTATTGTTGACTGCAATTGCTCTTTTATTATATACGGTCATCATTAATCACGTTTATTGTTGACCTCAATCGCTCTTTTATTATATACGGTCATCACTAATCACGTTTATTGTTGACCTCAATCACTCTTTTATTATATACGGTCATCACTAATTATGTTTATCGTTGACCTCAATCGCTCTTTTATTATATACGGTCATCACTAATTATGTTTATTGTTGACCTCAATCACTCTTTTATTATATATGGTCAATCCTGAACATAATTATAGTTGACCGCAAATACTCTTTTACTATATATGATCATTTTTGATTCTCCGAATAGATATGGCACAGTCAAGCTATACAGCAACTGTCTTTACAAAATGAATTTTATTAAACTCTGTCAAATATTAATAACCTGCATACGTATTCTCTCTCATATGTACAGCAATTGCCGTCCAGCTGTTTTTGCCACAAATTCCATCAGCTAACTGATTCGTATTTTTCTGAAATGTACGAAGCGCATTTTCTGTTTCTGTTCCGAAAATACCATCTGTCTGCACCTGTAAAAATACCTGCAGCATCTTTACAGCTGTACCCGTACATCCCCTGGATAATTCAGGAAGGATGACTCTCAGTTCTTCTGTCAGTGTTATTTTCTTCCCACCTGAAGGCGAATTCTCTTCTTCCTTTTCCTGAATCAGATTTTTAAAACGGTTCCAGTCATTTTTTGCACGGATAGCAGAAGGACAGTTTTTGGCGCATACATCATAGTGCTGTACTACTCTGTCTGCCGGAATATTCAATTCCGACATAAGCCGTCTGCACACCTCTGCTGTATTTGCAAATGCCTTATCATAATCAAAACCGGCCTGCACACACATTTCAATTCCTACAGAATTACGGTTATTCACTGTTCCAAATAATCTTCCTCCATAATTCACCCCTACATGCCATGCGCCTCTGCTATATGGCATTGCCTGATATGCTGATTTATCATCCACATACACATGAGCTGAATATCCATCAAAATTTCCGTGATACTGTGCCATTGCATGAGCCCTGGCATCTGCACCTGTGCTGTAATTGTCTGTATTGTGGATCACAATATATCTTGGTATTTGTCCCGAATAACTGTTTCTTTCTGATATATACTGCTGATTTATATTCATAACCTGCTCCTTTCTGCTGAAATCATATATCTTTTCTAAGTCTGTTTTTCTATCGTATTTTGTGAATGCCGTTTCAGTACATCAATTGCCTGACAAATACTTTCCGGAAGAGGCAGACCCATCAGTCCCGCATTCTCTATGATAGAAAGACCTTCATTTGCAATAAATCCAATGCATACCGCATCTCTCAGATATTCTGTCCCCATCAATGTATCCAGACGGGCAGCAATGAGAACATACAACAATGTCATGCCTTTTCTGCACAACCCTTTCTAGCCTGCTCTGCTTTCCAGTGCACCATTTTCAGATTTCGGACTTTTTCCAAATACTGCCGGAAGAAGGATTCCCCCTGTAAACCAGTCGATTGCCATAAACAAAAGCAATGTCTGCAGGAATTTATCCCAACCTCCAAAACACACTGCCAGAGTACTTCCGGCAAGACCAATTAATGTAATTATTCTGTATTTCATAGTTTTTCACCTCTTTTTTCTTAAAAATGGGTACAAAAAAAACGGTCGGTGGGGGAATGCCAACCGTTCTCTTCATAATCAACTTTATTCATCTTTAACTTTGTTCCTGTCAAACAATCATAATATCACTTTCGTTCCAGTCTATAGATATCTCTTCGCCATCTAAGTGAATCACATAATTTTTTGGTTTTTCTTTTCCAAGATAGCCATTATAACTTATCTGTTCTCCATTTTTATTTACAAATTCTTTTTTTGTAAAAATTGTATTTTGTGTATCTGATATCTGGAAATCTTTATTATCTTTCTTTCCACAAATAACACTGATATACAGTTCTCCGGTTATCGTACATTCTCGCACAACAATTGTATTATCTTTCTTAAAATCAGCCCTATTATAAAGACATTTTATCTCAGAATGTGATGTACATTTCCACCCTCCTTCTTCTTTATAAATTATTTTACTATTCATTTGTCTATCTTCAAGATATAATACCTCTATGGAATCTTCACCATATATTTCATCTATTTTATTTTTTTCAATTCCATAATACTTTTCTGCCTGATCTGCTGTTGAAAAACTCACATATGCATTTTCTATTTCGCAAAACGACATTACAATTAGAAATACCGTACATAATATCGCCCATGTTATAATCCACTTTGACGCAAGCTTTTTCATTTTCTTCATGATTGCCAGGCCTAAACAAAAGACAATACTATAAATAAATATACGTACATTATTATATGTAATCCCTGCCTGAAATTTACTCTCTCCCGGGTGAGTTCGCTGATAATTAGTTCCAGTTACCATAGCATAGAATATAAGGTTTATCAAAAACATAATTAACGTTTTTAACGATATTTTTCCTTTTTGTTTCTTTTGTCTGTATATCCTTATACAAGTACAAATCATGAAAACAAATAGTAACAGTTCAGCAATATTTAGTATTTGTATATCCATATTTCTGTTCTCCTTAATTCTAATTTGAACCGCCAGACATATTTCACTTTCATTTTCTCAATTACTCACCGACTTTTGCCGTAACATAATACCAGCCCTTTTCTTTCTCAGACAGATTAATTTCATATTCTATTCCTCCATATTCTTTTACCATCTGAATCACATCTGTCCGACTGTCATCATTACTATAGGCAAATAAAGAAAATCCACTGTCCAAAAAGCCTTGTGTATACCAGAATCCCACTGTATAACTGCCATTATTTTTCCGGACTACAACTTCTCCACCTGAAGAACATTTTTTATAATCTTCTGGTAGTTCGATTAATTCCATATCTTTCCTTATTTTTATCTGGTTATTCTGTACCATCTGAACAATTTCAGTCCTTTTTTCCTTATATACCTGAAAGTTTAATTTTTTTATTCCATCATTAAACAAAAATGCCAGATATATTCCAAATAGAAAAACTGGTATTGCCGCAAACCAAAATACACGAATCTTTCTCAAACAGCAAAAACTCCGTATGATATATATAAAAGTTAAAATAAATGATGCAAAAATAACATACCAAAATCCCCTGAAAAAAAGTTCTTCGAAATACCAGATTGTAATAAAATTTGCAGTTATCACAGCTATGCATTGTAATATAATTAATTTTAATTTTTTTCTCTCATCCTTCATTCCCGATTCTCCAGCCAAATACCAATTCTTATACTCAGCCATAATCACCACCCTTATTCTTTAATGTTGAAAATACATCAACAGTTCATTTTGTCAGCTATTCCTGTAATAAGCAATCAAACGTTTCTGTCGACTCTCATCACAGTTTTCCAATTGAATCTAAAATGATTTCCCGCTATTTCTTTATATGTTTCCGAATCATTGATATTGGAAAAATACCAGGCCGCAGCCTGGCTTTCGTAGCATTCGTATCCATTTTTCCGCAGAAAAGCAAATACCGCGCCTTTGCGCAGGGTGATTTCTTCAAGCATGGCATCTGCCAGGTCTGTACAGTATACTCCCATAAGAGGTTCCTCATGCCCGCCGTGGCTCAGTATCACTGCTTTTGCATCTGAATGCAGAGATTGGCGAATCAGTGCAGCCAGTTCCTCTGCCGGAACCAGAGGAACATCTACACCAAGTACCAAGCAATATGGATTCTTTGCTTTACGAAAACAGGCTTCCAGCCCTCCCAACGGACCTTTTCCCGGGAAGCGGTCTGGTATAATGGGATATTTATATTTATTTTCACCATGATAGCCAGACAGAAGAATATCACTGATTCCAAGCTTTTCCCCCTTTTCTATCTGCATCTCAAGAAATGTCTTCCCATCTATCGTCAGATCTGATTTGTCCCGTCCCATGCGGCTGCTGGCACCGCCAGCAAGAATAATCATAGAAATTTCTTTCTTTCTCATTATCAGTTTTCCTTTTTGTTTATATAAATCATCAATAAAAGTATTGATTTTTTCTTCATATTTAAAAACTACAGACAGAAATGTCTGCATAACGGTTAGGGTGTCTTACATATCTCACCCGCCAATCTGTGACATTCCTCTGATTTCATCCTGCTCTGTCTTCGCTTCATAAAAATTATGGCTCACCGGTTTATTCCAGACTACCTGATAAATTGCTTCTTTCAGTTCCGAATCTGTGCAGCCGCCGCGCATAAGCCCCCGCAGGTCTGTACCTTTCTGATACTGGAGGCATCCTTTCATGAATCCTTCGGATGTAAGACGTACTCGATTGCACTGACTGCAGAATTTGTGAGTCATGGCACTGATAAATCCGATTTTTCCCTTAAATCCTGCGATTTCATAGTAATGGCATGGGCCGTTTCCGTAGCGTTCATTGACTGCATGCATCGGACCGTAGGCTTCTTCCAGTACTGCTTTGATAGATTCTTCATCCTGGAATGGGAACTGTTTTCCGAATCCGATTGGCATCATCTCGATAAAACGCACATGGATTGGATATTTCTGCGCCAGTCCTGCAATCCCGATGAAGTTTTCTTTTTCCTTGATCACCGGAACGCTGTTGATCTTCAGGGAAAGTCCCGGATGTGCAAGTGCTGCTTCGATTCCCTCAAATACCTTTTCCAGTCCGTCACGTCTCGCTACTTTTTTGAACAGTTCCGGATCTAAAGTATCCAGACTGATATTAATGGCGTCAATTCCTGCATCCAGTAATGCATCCAGCTGCTCGGCGAGCAGGATTCCATTTGTTGTTAATGTCACTTTCTCAATTCCCGGGATCGCCTTGATCTGTTTTGCAAGACTTGCACAGCCTTTACGAACAAGTGGCTCACCGCCTGTCAGTTTAATCTTACGGATTCCCAGATCTGCTGCGCACCTGCAGATGCGGAGAATCTCATCGTATGTGAGGATTTCTGCATGAGAAAGGGATTTTACGCCTTCTTCCGGCATACAGTAAATGCATCTCAGATTACATCTGTCTGTCAGGGAAATCCTTAAATAATCTATTTCTCTTCCATATTTGTCTATCATCGGCTCTACCTGCCTTTTACTTTCTAATAATTGATTTTCCTGTTACCGGATACGGGTGAACCGCAACCTTTGTAACCTTTTCTTCTGTTATTCGCCGTCAAAATCACAGGCAATATTTTCTCTCATAATCGTTTGACACTCCATACTCCGCAGTCTATACTTAATGTATCAAGATTATTAAAATCCTTACCGGACGAAAGGAACTGTCCTATGAAAATCAACGAACAATACCACAACCTGAATCTGCTCGAGAATGTTACCTATGAGTTTCTGGGTCGTGACGGGGAAACTCATGAAGAAACAGAACCAATCCTTGTGGAACACATGATGGATGTATATGTAAATGAACGCCTGACCATGAAACTGGTCTGTATCCCACAACATCTGACAGAACTGGTTCTCGGCCGCCTCTTTACGGAAGGTATCATCTCATCTGCCGAGGATGTGGAGCAGATCTACATCTGTGAATTCGGCAAACGTGCCCGCGTGATCCTGAGTAAAAATAAATCCGGGCAGTCTCATGAGGAAAATGAAGATTATGTTGCTCCTACTCCGACCTGCTGCACCGGAAATCGTGTTCTTAATGATTATTTTATCACAGATCAGCCAATGACGCCAGTTACACCTGTCCCATGGAAAAAACAGTGGATCTTTGATCTTGCAGACTGTTTCGCCAATGGTACCCCGCTTCACAGCCAGACCTGGGCAACTCACAGCTGTTTTCTTGCCTGTGACGGAGAGCTGCTCTTTCAGTGCGAAGATATCGGACGTCATAATGCTCTGGATAAGGCCATCGGTTATGCCCTGCGCCATAATATTGACCTGAAGAAATGCGTGGTTTATTCCAGTGGACGTATCCCTACAGATATGGCGATCAAGGCAATCCGCGCCGGAATACCGGTTCTGGCAAGCAAGGCATCCCCTTCCGCCGAGGCAGTTGCCATGGCCAAAGAATACCACCTTACCCTTATCTGTGCCGCGCGACGTGACCGTATGAAACTCTTTACCGGAAATAATCCGACAGAATAAATTCTGCAATACACTCTGCATTGTCCAGTTCAAAGAATGGAACATTTTCCAGTACAGACAGTGCATCTCTTTCCTCTGCATCCAGGTTTGTGGCGATCGCCATCAGTTTCTTTGGATTGCAGACACTTTCTGCCGAATTTCCCTTACGGATAATTTCAATTTTCGGATAAGTACTGTATTTAAATCCTTCCAGTAAGATCAGATCTGCCTCCGGAAAAAATTCTGCCAGCTCTTTTTCGGAAATCTGCGGCTGCTGTTTTACCAGCATATATTTGCCTGCTGAAAAAACTGCTGTGCCGTAGGCTCCGGACTGAAGCTGACAGTATGTATCCGTTCCCGGTACGTCCGGCACGAAATCATGTCCGTCATGCTTCAGCACCGCCACTTTAAGGCCCTTGTCTTTAAAAATCTCCAAAAGCCTGCAGATCAGAGTTGTTTTCCCTGAATTCTTTACACCGCTGATTGCAAATATTCTTTTTCTTTCCACCTGTTTGCTGCTCCTCTCAAAGCAAAATCGCGCCCACTTTATCCCCTGCGTTCAGGCTTCTGCTTTCCTGATTTTCCATGGTTTTTGTATCAATCAGGCAATTGCAGCCGGCCATGGAACTGAGGACTCCGTTAGAGTGAAGACCATTGGGAAGATGAAATTTTCCATTTTCCAGATATGCCCGGATAAAGCGGCGGCCCTTGATTCCTTTTTCAAAGTTATCAGCCATAATGCCATTTACTTCTTTCAGACCGATTGATGGATCCTGCATCATTTTTTCCAATGCAGGACGAATCAAAAGTTCTATGCTGACTGCAACACCAAAAGGATTTCCGGAGAGACTGATGATCGGAATCTCTCTTTCTGAAGCGCAATGATCTGTTGCAGTTATATCGGAAGTTTTTTTATATGCAGAAAACAGTGTAGGCATTCCTGGTTTCATCTTTACCCTCCAGAAAATCCGCTCTGCCCCCATCAGTCTCAGGGACTCATGCATAATGTCCTTCTTGCCTACAGATACACCTCCCGTAGTGATGATCATATCTGCCGCTTTTGCTGCTTCTTTTAATTTCTCAGACATAACCGTCGGATCATCTTTGACTGCTTCCATATGGAAAGATTCGATTCCCAGTTCACGCAGTCTGGCAGACAGCATTGTCATATTGCTGTTGTAAATTTTTCCTTCCGGCAATGGAATTCCCAGTTCTACCACCTCATCTCCTGTAGTCAGAAGCACGATTCTCGGCTGACGGTAAACCGGCACTTTCGCCACTCCCATTCCGGCCAGAATTGCTGCCTCCACATATCCGATATGTGTTCCTTTTTTCAGAAGTGTAGTTCCCTTTTTAAAATCCTCTCCTGCGAAGCAATAATTACTCCATCGCTTCTGTTCGCTGTAAACTTCTACCGTATCTTCGCCATAATCGGTATCCTCCTGATAAATACAGCAATTGCAGCCATTGGGTATTGCAGCACCTGTCATAATGCGCACTGCCTGTCCCTGCTGGATTTCTCTTTCCGAATACTGTCCTGCATCAATCTCTTCCATGACTTTCAGCCTCACCGGATGCTCTTTAGCGGCACCTGCAAGGTCCTCTGCCTTACACGCATAGCCATCTACCGGAGAGCGGTCAAAAGGAGGATTGTCAAACCCTGCCACCATATCCTGCGCCAGGATTCTTCCCCCTGCTTTATTCAGTTCTGTTTCTTCTGTCTCGTTTATTACAGGCGTATGCTGCAGAATCTGTTCCACTGCCTGTTCTACACTGATTCCCTCCACGCACTAATTCCTCCTCTTGTATATTACATTTTTATAGTCTTTTCAATGCCTTTATAACCACCGGGTCAATTGACGGATATATTAGTTTTACCTTTTGAACTCTATAGCAATTTCAGAGAATAATATCACTAAGATACTCCATTAGAGCCTTATTTTTCATAAACCAGATTGTCTTCAGTATTTCGGAAATTGCTATAACATCATAATATTCAGCCCACTGCTGAAGAATTACATATTTTTCATCTCTGTTGGAGAATGATTTCTCCTTCTCTCAGCCTCCCTGCCTCCAGAATCTGACAGAATACAAACCAGGGTTCCATGGGCGTGCATACCTTTTCTCCCTTATAAGCATCTGATGCAGGACCGCCAGCACCGATCCTGACTGCTTCCAGAAGTACATCTCCACAACGAAATCTGTTCCCCTCCGCAATACTGTTCCAGTCAATCCCTTCCACAAGGAGATTTTCTCCAAACCGGCCATATCTGAATTCTTCTTCGGACTGTTCGAAATATTCTTTTACCTTCTCATAAGGAAGAAGACTGACCTGCTTTCTTCCGCCCATTCCATAATGCACATCTCCCACAAGTCCCTGCAGATCAGCTTCGCATTCATGAATATTCTGCGAGCAGGTCTTGCGTTCCTTACTGATGCATACACATAATATCTTCGCCATTTTCTGTCTCATCCTTCCTGATGTCTCTTTATAAAACCATGTACTGTTGTTTTTCCTGCTTTCTCAGATCGCCCAGAATGCAATATTCACATTCTTTCCTGCATTCTGCAGATGCTCCACAAGTTCTTCTGCTGCCTGTTCTTTCCTTTTTTCTGTGATTCCCAGTTCCACGTTACTCTTATTGATAGCACCACCGAAGTAGAAATTAATATCCGTTGCCTGCTCAAACAGCATCACACCAAGCAATGCTGCCGCATCTTTTTTTCGTTTCAGCCTGTTAAAGGACAGCCTGTCCTCCATCCATTCTTCACAATATTCAAGCAAATGCTCAATCGTAAGAAATCCCTCTGTCACCAGCTCTGTACCTTCCAGCTTATAATAGGCAGGAACGTCTCCGCAGGCAGTTTCACTAAGAGAGATCAGCTCTTTATCCAGATATCTGGCAGCACACTGTGCAGTAGTTCCGCCGCAGATTACATGATATCCCTCTGAATCGAAAAAGGACTTCAGATATCGCTCATCATGCTCCTCCTTACTTGGCGGGCCGATCATAAGGTTTACCACCTGTTTATGCCGCATCCGCAGGACAATGGCTGTAATATCATCATCCGTTTCATTCAGATTCAGATCCAGGCTGGCCTCTGCCAGATAGCCTGCCATCTCCTGTGCGCTCATCCCTTTATGGTACTTTGCCCTGCAGAAAGCCATTACATCATCTCTTCCCCAGCCGCCGTTGGTAGTTTTTCCCATTCCTGCATTGGTGACACCGTCGGACATAACGATCAGCATATCCTCATCTTTCAGTTCAAAACAGCTTTTATGGATTTCCTTCTCTTCGATCATACTTGTCTCCACCGGATAATCAAAGAGCTTGCCATCCCGGATCAGAATTGCATCCGGATTATCAAACTGATAAAGGCTTACCTGTTTCCCCTGAAAATTCAGCACTGTAAAGGTGGCATATGCCAGATTTCTCACACTGCACACAGGAAGCGTTTTTGCCACTGCACGCACTGCCTCATCCAGTTCCACCTGATTAATGATCATGGTACTGAGCATGGTCGCAGTCAGCGTGGAAAGGATATTCGCCTTTACTCCGCTCCCAAGTCCGTCAGAAAGCACCAGAACATGGTCTTTATCATTTTCTTCAATCTTATAGCAGTCCCCACAGAGAAATTCTTTCTTTTTATTCAGGCTCACATGACCAAAATCCATGCATAAGCCGTCAAATTCCACATTCAGTCCATGATGCTTATTTCTTTTCATTCTCTTCTTCACTCTCCAGAAGTATGGTATTTTTCAGTTTTTCTACTGCCACTTTGGTGTCTGCAGCAGTTTCTCCAAGAAGTCCGGCGATCTGCTGCACGATCTTCAGCTGTTCTTCTACCAGCTTATCTGCCATACGCGCAGCTTCAATCTGGGCATTATGAATCTGATCTTTATGCTTCCGCTCCTTTGTAATATCCTTCATAATGCAGAGAATCATTTTATTTTCTTTATCATTCGTCATTACGCGATCCAGATAACATTTCTGATCCTCCAGATAAATCTCATCCTGCATCAGATTCCGTTCAAAAGCCAGTATACTCGCCAGACTGTAATCATCCATGATCTCCGATACCGGTTTCCCGATCAGGCGCCGCTTTTTCGGCATATTGAACAATTTGGACGCCGCCTCATTCATCTGAATGATCTTCAGATTATAATCCACAGTTACCAGAAGTCCGGGCATGGCATTAAAGACTTTATTGGAGTAACTTTCCTGTTTTGCCCGCATATATGGAATGCACATGGCAACCTCAGCTTTATTCTGGATAATGGCAATTGCCTTTTCCCTGCATGTGTTGTACCCGCAGGCACCGCAGTTTAATTCATCCTTTGGAGAAAATTTTCCCATTTCCGCCAGAGCATCCCTGATTTCTTCCTCTGAGACCTCTTCCTGTTCCTGTGCAGAACAGTAACCGAAATTCTTTCTCAGCTCAAATCCCGGAAGTTCATAGTCTCCCTGCTCTCTGTGAAAATCTTTTCCAAAGGCTGCATTCTTCACTGCCAGAACATCTGCCAGATAATGTCCCTTCTTCATCTGGAAAGAAGGACCTGCCACACAGCCGCCGCTGCATGCATACATCTCAAGAAAGCAATTTTCAAAATCCTCCGGATGAAGTTCTTCCAGAACCTCCCTGCACTGCTCCATCCCACTTACAGAAAGCCTGCGGATTCCCTTTACAGCCCCAAGCAGGTCTGTTAAACCATCCGCAATGGCGATTTCTCTGGAACGGTAGGCAATCTGCTCAGGTTCTTTCTCAGTTATGGAAATCCCTTCTTTTTTCATCCATTGCACCAGCTCTTCCAATGTGATCACATAATCCACTTCATTTCCTGAGTCTCTCAACTCTGACATAGCTGAAATACAGGGACTTACATAGACAATCTCTGCCTTCGGATATTTTTTTTTCAGATAACTGGCATGAAACTGCATCATAGAGGCAGACTGTACCAGATTTCCCAGAAGATGCGGATAGTGTTTCTTGACAAGCTGTACGATTACAGGGCAGGCAGAAGAGATCATTATTCCCGGTTCTTTCTGTTCCGCAAAAAGTGCTCTGTACTGCGAAATCATCAGGCTTGCACCTTCTGCTGCATCCGCTGCATCTGCAAATCCCAGCTTCTTCATCGCTTCCCTTATTCCATTGATACCGGTTACCCCAAAACGTGCCAGATATGCCGGATGAAGAGAGGCTATAACCTGCGTCTTATTCTCCATTGCATTGCAGATTGCAGGAATCATATTCTGCTCTTCCTTGGCATCCTGCGGGCAGACAAGGATACACTTCTCGCAGTAAATACACTGGCTTTCTATGATCCTGGCCTGATGATCATGAACACGTATCGCCTTGACCGGGCAGTTCCGGACACATTTGTAACAATTTTTACAACTGACTTTTTTAAACTGAAGGATTGACTGAAATCTCTGCATGCCTCGTACTCCTTATTATGTAACACTATATTTTTCACAAAAAATTATCTGTAACCGTTCCGTACTTTCACAGAATGATGTACTGCCGAATGATTATTTTTGCCTTTCCATAAAGGAATATGGAGCTGCCGCAAGGACAGCAGATCCATGTGCGACAGCCCCATATAATATTTACGATATCAGATCCGGAACTTTGTCTCCGATATTGTTTTATGCTTTCTCAATCTTAATTGCGCATACCTTATATTCAGGAATTCTTGCGTATTTGTCAAGTGCGGCGTTGGTCAGCCAGTTTGCATTTCCATCCGGGAAGTGGAATGGCATCCAGCTCTCACCCGGTGAGGTCTTTGTACCTACACGAGCGGTAGATTCAATGGATCCTCGTCTGGAAGAAACTCTGACTTTATCACCGTTTTTGATACCCAGCTTATCGGCATCTACGATGTTCATTTCGATAAATGACTTACCTTCGATCTCCATAAGCTCAGGTGTCTTTCCTGTCATGGCTCTTGTTGTGTAATGATACAGAATACGTCCTGTCATAAGGATGATCGGATATTCCTCATCCGGAAGCTCTGCTGACGGCACATATTTTGCAGGGTAGAACCAGCCAAGACCGCGGGAGAATTTACCAACATGCATGATCGGTGTTCCCGGATGATCCTTGGAGGTACATGGCCACTGAAGTCCCTGTCCATGAACTTCTTCACTGTCAAGACGTTCATGGCTGATACCTGCGAAGCTCGGTGTCAGGGATGCGATCTCATCCATGATCTGAGCAGAAGTCAGATGTGGCTGCGGATATCCCATGCGGTTCATCAGATCAATAATAATATCTGTATCCAGTCTCATCTCTCCAGGTACTGTGACAGCCTTGCGTACTCTCTGTACGCGACGCTCTGTATTGGTAAATGTACCCTCTTTCTCTGCATAGCTTACACCAGGAAGGATAACATCTGCATACTGAGCTGTCTCTGTCATGAAAAGTTCCTGAAGTACAAAGAAATCAAGACTCTTTAATGCTTTGATAATGTGTGTGGTATCCGGATCAGTAACTACCGGGTCCTCACCATAGATATACAGACCTTTGATCTCGCCTGTGATTGCTTTCGGGAATACATCAGTTGCATGAGTTCCGATATTCGGATCAAGTTTTACACCCCATGCTTTCTCGAATTTCTCACGAACTGCAGGATCAGTAACCTTCTGATATCCGGGATATACATTCGGCTGAGCGCCCATATCGCAGGCACCCTGTACGTTATTCTGTCCACGAAGCGGGTTAACACCACAGCCTTCACGTCCAAGCTTGCCAACCATCATTGCCATATTGGACATGGACATAACGCCCTCTGTACCTGTGGAATGTTCGGTTACACCAAGGCAGTAGATGATTGGAGCGCGGTCTGCTTTTGCATACATGATCGCTGCTTTTCTCAGATCGTCTGCGTCAATGTGGCAGATTTCAGCTACCTTCTCAGGTGTGTAATCTTTTACGATTTCCTTTAATTCTTCAAAACCTTCGGTACGCTCTGCAATGAACTTGTCATCCTGAAGACCTTCAGAAAGGATCACATTCATGATGCCGTTTGCAAAAGCAACATTTGTACCAGGTTTCAGTTTCAGATGGATATCTGCTTTCTTAGCCAGACCAATATCACGAGGATCAACTACGATCAGCTTGCAGCCTCTCTTGATAGCCTGACGGATCTGCATGCCGACTACAGGATGTGCTTCCTCAGGGTTGGAACCAACCAGCATGATCAGATCTGCATTCTTTGTGATATCCTCAATTGGGTTTGTCATGGCACCTGAGCCAAGAGTCATCGCAAGACCTGATACAGATGCAGAATGACATACACGTGCACAGTTGTCTGTATTGTTGGTGCCGAAGCAGCAGCGAACCATCTTCTGTACCATGTAAATATCTTCATTCGGTGATCTGGAGCATGCAAAACCTGCAAGAGAATCAGAGCCGTACTGTTTCCTGATCTCCATAAATTTGGAAGCAACAAGATCCAGCGCCTCATCCCATGTTGCACGTTCGAATTCACCTGTTTCTTTATTCTTGATCAGCGGATATTTAATACGCTCCGGTGACTGTACGAAATCGAAGCATCCGCTGCGGCCCTTAACACAGAGCAATCCTTTGTTGGATGGTCCGTTTACAGCTTCTGTATCTACGATCTTTCCGTCTTTTACAAGGAGATAATACTGGCAGCCTGTTGCACAGTGAGGACAGGTAGTCAGAACCTTCTTGTCAATCTGGTACGGCCGGTATTTCTTTCTGCGCTTCATGGTCAGTGCACCTGTCGGACAGGCCTGTACACAGTTACCGCAGGATTCACAGATACCTTCGTTCCATTTATGTTTGTAATGTGCACCGATCACTGACTGGAAACCACGATCCATAGTGTCGATGGCACCTCTTCCCACAATCTCCTTACATGTATTCACGCAGCGATGGCAGAGAATACACAGGCTTGGATCATAGGTAAAGAATTTATTGGTATCATCTATCGGCATATCCTTCATTTCACCGGGATAGCTTGTCTCAGTCACACCATATTCAAAACAGTAGTCCTGTAATTTACAGTCACCGTTTGCCTCACAGGAGAAGCAGTGTACACGATGGTCAGAAAGAAGGAGGTCAAGGGTATCTTTACGATATGCAACTACTTTCTCTGACATTGTCTGTACTTCATCACCCTCTGAGCAGCGAAGTGTACATGCCGTATCAAATTTGGTTCTTCCATTGTTTGTTACTTCTACCACGCACAAACGACAGGAACCATCCGGCAATACATCTTCCAGATAGCAGAGTGTAGGAATCTCCACTCCGATCTGTCTGGCAGCCTGCAGAATGGTCGTACCTTTTTCCACTTCTACAGGAATTCCATCTATTGTCAAATGAATCATCTTTTCACCCTCCTTAATTCACAGAAATTGCGCCGAATACACAATTTTCCAGACATGTTCCGCACTTAATACACTTGGAGGTATCAATGCTGTGAGGCTCTTTCTTATTGCCTGTGATCGCACCAACCGGACAGTTTCTCGCACACTTGGTACATCCTTTACATTTCTCAGGATCGATCACATAAGAACGCATTGCCTTACATACATGAGCCGCGCACTTTTTATCAACAATATGCTCTACATATTCATCTCTGAAGTTTCTTAATGTGGAAAGTACAGGAAGCGGTGCACTCTTTCCAAGTCCGCAGAGTGAACGGTCCTTGATAAAGTTTCCAAGATGCTCCAGTTTATCCAGATCCTCTACTTCACCCTTTCCGTCTACGATCCTCTCAAGGATTTCAAGCATACGCTTGGTGCCAATACGGCAGGGACCACATTTACCGCAGGATTCTCTCTGGGTGAAGCCCATAAAGAAACGTGCAACCTCTACCATACAGGTATGTTCATCCATAACTACCAGACCACCGGAACCAACGATCGCACCATATTTCTTAACAGAGTCGAAATCAAGAGGTACATCCAAATGTTCTTCTGTCAGACATCCACCGGATGGTCCACCGATCTGAACAGCCTTAAACGCAGCACCGGATTTCAGTCCTCCGCCGATATCAAAAATGATTTCTCTTAAGGTTGTTCCCATCGGGACCTCGATCAGACCTGTATTCTCAATAGAACCTGTCAGTGAGAAGGTTTTTGTTCCAGGTGATCCCTCTGTACCGATACTTCTGTACCAATCTGCACCTTTGAGAATAATCTCCGGAATATTTGCATAAGTTTCTACGTTATTCAGAACAGTAGGTTTCGCCCATAATCCCTGTTCAACTGTACGGGGCGGTTTTACACGGGGCATGCCTCTGCTTCCTTCGATAGATGCAGTCAGGGCAGAACCCTCGCCACATACGAAAGCTCCTGCACCACGATTGATATGCATATGGAAGGAAAATCCTGTTCCAAGGATGTCATCGCCTAACAGTCCCACTTCTTCCAGAACTGCGATAGCGTGTTTCAGTCGTGCTACAGACTGAGGATACTCCGCACGTACATAAATATAACCATGCTGTGCTCTTACTGCGTAAGCTGCAAGCATCATACCCTCGATCAGACGGTAAGGATCACCTTCCATTACGGAACCATCCATAAATGCTCCCGGGTCACCCTCATCACCGTTACAAACCACATAATGAACAGGATCCGCCTGGCGTGCTACCTGAATCCATTTCTTACCTGCCGGGAAGCCGCCGCCACCACGTCCACGGATACCGGATTTATCAACCTGATCAATAACCAGATCCGGATCCATCTCAAACATTGCTTTCTCCAGAGCCTGGAAACCGCCGCTTGCTATGTACTCATTCAGAGATTCTGCATCAAACTTACCACAGTTCTTCAAAACAATACGGGTCTGTTTCGCGATAAACGGAATATCTTCCGGTCCGCGGCTTACTTTACCGCCTTTCTGATAAAGCAGTCTCTCGATAGTCTCATTACCCTGAACACTCTTCTCAAAAATCTCCTGGCAGTCTTCGATCTGAACCTTCGTATACTGAATCACATCGTCGCCTTTCTGGATACGAACAAGTGGTCCAAGCTCACAGACACCCTGACATCCTGTTTTCTTTACACCTACATGTGCATCTTTGTCATGAGGTCCAAACTCAATGGTAACTCCCGGAGCATCTTTGGCAATCTCCATGAATTTCTCATAGATTTTCTGAGAACCGGTTGCCACACATCCGGTACCTGAACAGACAAGAATACGACAGTCATAAGAATTAAGTTCTTTCACAGCTTCTTCTCTGATCTGCTCCAATACTTCCTTATTCTGGATCATCCCTGTTCGCCCCCTCTCAGTTTATCAATCAGCTCATCTGCCTTCTCCGGAGTCATTCTCGGATATACCTCTTCATTGACCATCATAGTCGGTGCAAGTCCGCAGGCACCAAGACAGGAAACTGTTTCCACAGTAAACATCATATCGTCTGTCGTCTTCTTTGTCTTTGACAGCCCCAGTTTCTTATAAAGTTCCTCCAGAACCGGTATTGATTTTCTTACATGACAGGCTGTTCCGTCACAGACCTTGATCACATATTTACCTTTCGCATCAAATGAGAAATTCTCATAAAATGTGGCAACACTGAACGCTTTCGCTTCTGTCACACCGATCTGCTCCGCAACATATGTAAGCAATTCTTCCGGGAGATATCTGTACACCCCCTGGATATCCTGCATGATCGGAATCAGTGATGCCGGCTTTTTACCATAGAAAGCAATGATCTCATCCGCTTTCTGATAAAATGACTGATCTAGCATTTCGCACCCTCCTTATACCTGTTTTTTCTCTTTTTATTGCACTCTTTACATATTGTAACGTTAATTATATGCCTTTTTCGTCATTTTCACAAGCGCATTTATAGAAATTTTCTAATTTTTTATCATTTTCCTCTATAGATGTTTGTTTTGTTTGTCTAATTTTTATCAGCTTTGTTCAATACTAAACCATCTCAGATGTAAACCAAACTAAACTGAATCAAACTGAATAATTGTTACTGTTTACGCACCACTATCCCGAGACATACAAGCCAAAATTCCATTGCCGCAGACAATTTGGAATGAATTTTAGCTACGTTACTGAGAACGGAGTAAACAGTAATGTACGTGTGTACAATGTCAGAAATATTATGATTGTGCTATGATTCTGCCTGTGCTACACTGTCCATATGATATCAGTGACAAAAGATAAGTGTTCCGTTCTCACTGAAAATATCCGGATAAAGGAGGAGGTAAGTATGTTTTCTTTGAAAGAAAAAGAAGTGAATACAGGACGTCAGAGGGAACTTGATCTGGTAAAGGGTTTCCTGTTGATCATGATAGTATTTATACATTCATTTCAGACAATAGGTGGTGTCGCAGCAGCCGAATCAAATGTACATAAGATTCTGTTTGCGCTCTTCATGCCGACAGGTGCCTGCCTGTATCTGTTTACCATGGGATTCGGAAGTGCTTTCACACGCCATTCCCAGCCCAAAGATATGGTTAAAAATGGCATAAAGCTGTTATTCTATCAGGGATTAAGCAATTTATGCTATGCAGCTGTAATGACAATCAGTTTTAATATAAGAAATTCCATTACAGTTGAAGCTGCAGGCAGCAGAGAATTATATGACGCAAATCTTTATTCCATGCTTACATTCGTAAATATATTCTTTATAGCCGGTATGTGCTATCTGGTGCTTGCGGTCTACAGGAAATTAAATGTAAGCTTAAGGGGATATGTCATAAGTGCTGTAATAGTCGGAATCATATCACCATTTACAAAGTTGCTGGTTTCTGATGATCCGGCAATTAACTGGATCCTGGATATGACTTTCGGTGGAAAAGGTGAAACCAGCTTCTGCTTCTTCCCATATTTGAGTTATGTATTTCTTGGATATGTTTTTGGAAAAGTGCTCAGAAGAATCCCTGAAGATGAAAAAGGAAACTTTTATAAAGAAAGCGGGATCATATGTGGGATTACTGCGGCGGTATGGTTTATATGCTGCATTGTACTACATCCGGGCATTGAGGGATTCTTTAATTATATGATCGAACAATACAGAATCCCGGGGCTTGCAAAGGTACTCGGAAGTTTCTGCAGTATCATATTTGTGTTTGCAGCTGCATTTCGTATCATGCCAATAATGGAAAAATGGAAATTCGGATATAATAAACTGTGTTATTACTCAAAACAGATTTCAAAGATGTATGCCGTACATATCGGAGTTTACTGGACACTTGCCGGTTTTGCTGATTTTTACGAATTTGGGGTAAAAGAATGCCTGATATTGTCAGTGGCAGCACTGATCGTGACTGATCTTCTTGTACATGGATACATCATAATTACAGATAAAATAAAAAACAGAAAATAGCAGAATGCTTTTTATCTGCACAATCACGACCACCGGCTTAGCCGGTGGTTTGCTTTGACCCTATAAGGGTCTATTACCGGCACTGGAGTCTAAAGACTCATCGAAATAGGTTCGCCAAGCGCAACATCATTTACCTACAAAGCCCTTTCGGGCTTATCTTTATTTGTTACGTTTTACTGGCTCACCCGTAAACGGGTCAATATACTCTTTCAGTGTCATTTGATCATATTCCAGATCATCCTGTAACTGATTTGCTATATATTCCTGTATTTTCTTTGCATTTTTCCCTACCGTATCTACATAATATCCGCGACACCAGAAATGTCTGTTTCCATATTTGTACTTCAGATTTGCATGTCTTTCGAATATCATTAATGTACTCTTTCCTTTTAAGTACCCTACAAAATACGATACACTTATGCTTGGCGGAATTTCTACTAACATGTGTACATGATCTGGACATATCTCTGCTTCAACAATTTTTACACCTTTTCTTTTGCATAACATACTCAAAATATCTGCTATATCCTGTTTAATTTTTCCATATGCTACTTTTCTTCTATATTTTGGTGCAAAAACAATATGATACTTACAATTCCACTTTGTATGTGATAAACTATTATTATCCATATGGATACCTCCTGTGTATATTAGTGCGGTTGGCGAACCTACATTAATTATACCACCGGAGGTTTTTTTCTGTAAGCTGAAGTAATGCTGACTCACCTGCATAGCAGGTGGTTTATTTGTTTTCCAAAGCTCCGTTTTTCGGATCAGCGAAAAACTCCACAATGGCAAACAGGGCTTTGCCCTAACAAAAAAACAGACCACATTTTATGATCTTTGTTTCATAAAATGTGGTCTGCCTGTTTCATGCGTTCTTTTTATTGAGCCTGGAAATAATATCCAACGCCCCACTTGGTGTGTACATACTTCGGTTCACTTGGATTGGTTTCAATCTTCTCACGGAGACGGCGGATATGTACATCCACAGTACGTACATCACCCGGATACTCATATCCCCATACAATGTTCAGCAGGTTCTCACGACTGTAAACCTTATTCGGATTAAATACCAGAAGCTCCAGTACATCAAATTCCTTTGCTGTCAGATTAATCTCTCTACCTGCAATAAATACACGTCTGCCTTCACAGT
Source organism: Blautia sp. Marseille-P2398 (assembly GCF_964240315.1). NCBI lineage: Bacteria > Bacillati > Bacillota > Clostridia > Lachnospirales > Lachnospiraceae > Blautia > Blautia sp. Marseille-P2398. Next base: position 93,892 of record NZ_CAXSTD010000004.1, on the reverse strand, counting down.
CCATACGAAGATCGCCCACCTGAATGCTCTTTGCCTTTTCTTTCTCCTCGTGGTCGCTTCCCGCACGGCGCATGATCGCTTTGATACGTGCCTTAACTTCCAGGATATTGAACGGTTTGGTGATATAATCATCCGCACCATATTCAAGACCAAGGATCTTATCCATATCCTCACCCTTAGCTGTCAGCATCACGATCGGCACATTGGAAAATTCGCGGATCTGCTGGCATACTTCCAGCCCGTCCATCTTCGGCAGCATCAGATCCAGAAGGATAATATCATATTTTTTATCTTTTGCTTTCTCTACTGCCTCTTCTCCATCATAAGCGCAGTCTACCTCCATACCATCCTGTTCCAGACTAAAACGGATTCCTTTTACGATCAGTTTCTCATCATCTACTACCAAAACTTTCCTGCTCATTCGGTTCTCCTTATCCTACTACTATCTCATCTTTTATCTTTGCAAAAGTACCTTCTTTGATACCCTGTACATTCATAATATCCTCTATCGCAGCAAATGGCCCGTTCTCTTCTCTGTAGGCAATGATTGCCTGCGCACGTGTTGCACCGATCCCCGTCAGCGTAGTAAGCTGAGCTTCATCTGCTGTATTTATGTTGATCCTGTTATCCTGCTGAACCTGAGCGGTCATCCCTGTGTTCTGTCCTGTCCCGGCACTTCCATTCATCTGTCCATCTGATGCTCCGGCCATCTCTGCAGGATCCAACCCCTGCCGCTCCATCTCTTCCTGTGTGAGAATATAAAGCTGCTGTCCATCTGTCAGAACTCCAGCACGGTTTACACAGGTTAGAGCTGCCTCGGGAAGATATCCTCCCGCCGCCTCAATCGCCTGAAACACCCGGCTCCCGGCTGCCAGCTGAAAAACTCCCGGATTCGCAACTGCTCCGCACACATCTACATAGATCATCTCTGGCTGCGTTTCCCCAGTTGAATTTATCTCCGTCCCATTACCTGCATCTGAACCATCTGATTCTGCCTGTTTTTTCCGGGACTCTACAGAACTGCCATCATCATTCTGTCGATCTTCTGTATCAGCTTTCTTCTCAGTTGTATCTTTCTTCGACTTCTGTCCTGATGTTTTCTCTTCTGATGACTCCGCATCCACCTCTGCCTTTGCTTCCTGCAATCCATCTATCAGAAACTGTGCCTCTCTGCTCTTACATCCTGTCAGTCCTGTAAGAAACAAAGTTCCACACAATATCAGTGTCACAGTATAACAACATCTGCTTTTTATTTTTGTCATAAGGGTCCTCCTCTTATTTCTCAGAGTAAGAGTCCCCCTGTCCATAATGCCACCCTTATTGTAACGAAATCTTAAATATTTTACAATAGTAAAATCTTATTTTTGCCATTTAAATATAATAATTCCGAAAATCGCAATCAACAATCCAAGAATTTTGCGCCATTCAAAGGGTTCTTTATCTACCCCAAACAACCCGGCCAATTCAATTACATAAGCAACTACCAGCTGCGAAATAACGATCAGCATTGCTGCCTTTGCCGGTCCAAGTGCTCCCATACTCTGGATTACTGTAATTGTAATAAACGCTCCGACCACACCACCAAGGAGTGTATATTTATTGTCCACCTGCCAGAGTGCAGCCACACTTTCCCGTCCTGTGAAAAGCCAGGCCAGAACACAGACTGCAAAGGCTGACAGCTGCACCCAGCCGGTTGATACCCAGAGACTGGTCTGCTTTGTCACCTCCGTGTTAAAAACGCCCTGAATGCTCATCAACGCACCCGAAATCAATGCCACTATAAATCCCCACATAAATCTGCCCTCCTGGATATATGATCATTCTGCTTACTCCGGTAATCATTCCTGTACCGAAAAGAGGTACCGCCACTTAGCAGTACCTCTTGTTTTCTTTAGTATTAGTCTATTCAGTTACGAAAAAAACATACAGTAAATTTCTTCATTGTGGAGTATGGACTGTAAACTCTGGATTTATCCTTGGAGGTCTTATTCCAGGAACGTACTGTCACATACCAAGTGCCTTTCTTTACATTTGTAAAGGTTACAGTTACGGTATTTTTGCCTTCTGTACGTTTCACGTATTTCTTAACAGGATATTTCTCTCCTGCGGAGGTTTTGTATTTGTTTCCAAGCAGGATCTCATAACCTGTGGCATTTTTGCATTTTGTGTAAGTAACAGTCACAGTATTTCCTTTTACAGTGATATCCCTGATCTTTGACTGCTGTGGTGTGACAACTGTGATCTTGATCTTTTTAACCTTTGTCCAGGAACCATAGACCTTATTGCCCTGTGCATCCAAAATCCAGCTTCGGGCTGCCACATACCAGGTACCTTTCGACAGATATCTGAAAGATGTCTGTGGCTTGCCGGTTGAGGAAACTGTCTGGCTGAATTTGCCAGTCTGGAGCATATTTGATTTCTTACTGATCACAAAGTCATAACCCTGAGCCCCTGCACATCCTTTGGAAAGTTTGACAGTAACCTTGTTTCTGTTAATGGAATAGCTGGAAATCTTTGTGTTGGCAGGACGCAGGTATGCACCATTTTCATCTGTGATACTTCCGTCTGTATGAATGACTCTGCCGTTGAGAGATTCTGTACCAAATGCTATGAAATAATCCTGTCCTTTGGAAAGGGTAAAGTCAGCATATGGAATGCTGTCCTCAAATGCCTCGCTTACAGTTGCGGTCTGGATACACCGAAGAACCTTGTTCTCAGCATCATACCAGAACAGATTTGCCATAAGTCCTGCACAGGAGGCATCTGCCTTTACGGAAAGCACAGCCGGGAAATCGAAAGCTCCGTTTCTTCCAAGATGGAAACCGAAATCATTCTGGTTTGTGGAGATCAGGCTGTATAATGCTGTCGGGATATGTTCTTCTGTGTTTGTAACAGAAAGATCGGTATCTATAGGTGTCTCTGATGTAATGGAAGTACCATTGATCTTCCAGATGAAACCATTCTCCATATCAAGGTTCAGGGAAATATCTTTGCCTTTTATCCCGGATAAAACAGAAGCAGGAAGTGTCCTGGCGCCGTTCAGCGTAATGGAGATGGTATCTTTTTCTTTGGATGTCTTGATCAGATCATTGACTGCATCCCAGCCTTTTTTCTGGAAACTTCCCTCAATGTAAGGATCACCGTCATTGATCTTGCCGATGTTTTTTGTATCCTGATGTTTGCAGCGTTTACAGGTATAAATTACAATTCCGTCAGTTTCAGCAGTTGGCTCTGTAATAATAACACCTGTATCATAGTCATGTCCGTATGCAGGAATCGTGGAACCGTAATAGATGGTTCTCTCGCAGTCGTTACAATAGGTATCTCCGCTGTAGCCGTTGGAAGTACAGGAAGGAGAGGAGTAGTATCGTCCAACTGTATTTTTGTGTTCACATTCATTTCTGGTGATTGTGTAAGTAATAGATTCTTGTTCGTAATTCCCCTTATCGTCGCCATTGTAAATTGCGGTAGCTGTAATGGATTTTCCAACTTGCAATTTCTGATCAAGATTAACATCTGTACGCCATTTCCAGTCACTTGAAAAAGGTCTGGTAATGTCTCTGATCTTTTTACAGGACCATGGAACGAATATAGTAGTTTTATTAAAATCTGCTCCTGGTGCTACAGGGGCTTTTTCAATAGTAAATGTCCAATCTCGACTTTCTAATCCATTATGTGCAAAATAGGATTCACTTGCCGCTATCTGAGCTTTTACAGTATATGTGCCTGCATTTACAGGAGCACCTTGGAGCGGTTCGGTGGTATCTTTGATATAATACACCAATGAGATTTCTCTGTCATTTTCAGGTGTAGGTTTAAATTTAAACTTTAATGAGGCTTCTTTAGGTTTACCATTGTAAGTAGTATTTGCAGGGGGCGTAAAATCAAAATCATTGACAGCTTGCCAGGCTTTGAATTTTTTTTCTAAAGTGTCGAACCCATAATTCCGTATTTGAGGTTTTTGAGTGGTTTCTGTTTTACCTTTAATAACAGTATAGCTGTCTTGAGAACTGTCTTCGAGCTCGGGCAGCCAAACATACAGATTAGTATCATTAGGATCGAGAGAGGAATGGTTTACAAACATCTCGTTCCATATTGAATGACCTGTTCCGGTTTTGATTGTTACCTTCGCCTTTTCGGGATTTTCAATAGTACAACGGTAAACTTCCTGTTTTAAATCATTTTGGGGTTGGCAACCCAATTTGTCAGCTTTTACAGAACCACCGGAAATAGTAATCTTAGAGCTAGGGCTACTACTATCACCACCTCCGCCAATAGCATCTCCGAATAAAGAATCTGCTGATACTAAACTATTGGAAATAATAATATTGTTACTATTTTTCAAATAGCCTCCGCCAATGCCAGCTCCGGATGAAGAATCTGCTGTTATTGTTCCTTTCTTGATAGTAATATCAGAACCATAGCCATTTCCGCCGCCGCCAACGCCTGCTCCAAATGCAGAATCTGCCGTTACGAATCCATTCTCAATGGTAATGTTAGAACCATGACATTGCTCACCGCCACCAATGCCTGCTCCGTTACCGGACTTTGCCGTTATTATTCCCCCATCGATAAAAATTTTCTCACCATCGCCTCCCTTATATCCACCGCCACCAATGCCTGCTCCGATTTTAGAAGATGCCGTTATGGTTCCTCCATTAATAGTAATGTTAGAGCCTTTTTGCTCAACACCACCGCCAATGCCTGCTCCAATGTTAGAAGATGCCGTTATGATTCCTCCATTAATAGTAATGTTAGAGCCTTCTTGCTCAGCACCACCGCCAATGCCTGCACCCCACGCCAGAACCCACTTTCCGCCAGTCTCGGTGGAAATGTAAGTGTCCATGGCTGTGGCAGTCAAACTTCCAGCAGAGTTTGGAACATTGTCTATTATAAGTTTAGAAGTGTTCTCTTTCTGCAAAGCTGCTGAATTACGATTGCTTGTTTTAAGAACATTTTCACCCTCTAAATATATATGTACCTCTGCGTTAAGCTTCTCTGGAATTAATAATGCAGGACCTTCACTGGTCTTGATGTTTACATCGTTCAGATAAATACAGATGGGCTTTGCCGCGGTAATAGTATCAGAAAGCTTGATTCGATTAGAAGTTTCCGTACCATTACTGGTAAATCTGTAAGCTGTATCACCAGAAGCTATGGTATAAACATTACCTGTGATAGAGTTACTTGTTAGATCGACATCTACAATCTGTGGTTCTTCATTTGGCTTATTTGTTTCGTTATTATTATCCTCAAATTCAGATGTACCCTCTGAAAATACAGATAATTCTTCTTCTGTTTCTCCTGCTGACTCCTGATTTTCATCGGTAAAAACTTCAGGAGTTTCTTCCTCAGACACTTCCTCAGGATTCCCAGAAGTAAATTCTTCTGCAAATACAGTCTGAGGAAGTATATTGGCGGAACACAATGCCAGTGCAAGAATACCGGCTAATAACTTTTTCTTCACAAAACTTTCTCCTTTTGATGATTATGGATTTTGTTATAGTTAGTGTACCAAATTATATTTACAACGTATAAGTTCCATATCAAAATGTACTGCAATGTAGATATTCAAATCTGATCAGGCACCCAGAACAGCAGATATCTTAATCTCTTTTTCTGTTTCACTGAGATCAAAGTCACCGCCATCTTCCACAGTCATATGTACCTCATACAATACGTCTTCGGATAACATATCCGGTGTTTCACCATCTTCTGTCTGGATATGCCATTTCTCTGCCGGAACTTCTTTCAAGGTACCATCTGTACCATATGCATACAGCTTCAGAGAACCTGTTTCCCCTGAGATTCCTTTCATACGTATTGCAACGGTCGTATTCGGATGTACGTTCTCAATTGTGATCGTATTCAGCCATCCTTCCACATCTCCCTGGCCGCCGTCTGCCGCAAATTTCTCCTGGCTTAACACATTGCGCATTGCCTGATCCAGATTCACCTTGCGGTAAGGCATTTCCGGCAGATATACAAACCTGTCCTGCAGTCTCAGAAGTTCCAGATAGCCGGTCGGACAATAGAGCGCATTTCCGCTGTTTCCCGCATACATACCGATAGCCATGTTGTTGTATCCCGGTTTGTCAGAAATATCCATGGTAAATGCAGTCTCGCCTGTCTCAAAATCAAGCATGATATACTGCCACATACCAGTTTCCATATCCTGAACATATCCGTAAATATATCCTGTTGCAGTGGACAGCTTCATCATGGAAGTGTCAGACAGATCACTTCTGCACCAGATACTCTTCATCTCATATCCGTCCTCCGTCTTAACTGTATCCACACGTTCTATACCCGGTGCGATCATTTTATTACCCTGTCTCAGCCAGCCCACATCATAAATATTCTCATAGCTTTGTATTGAGGAATCATTATCTGCTTCTCCCAGCTTCGCACTTCCTGCACCAAACCAGTTACATACGATCGTGCTTACTGTTCCCTCTCCATCATCATATACAATTGCAGAATTTTCCACAGACACCTGTGTACCTTCCGGAAGCTCATCTATAACAGGCATGCTCGCAACCTGTTCTCCTGTTTTCATATCCACCGCAATAAGATTTACCGGATCCTGATTATCTGTAAACATAACCAGATCGTTGGTCAAAGACGGGGAACATCCACCTCCCCATGCAAGACCGCCACCTGTCGTCTCATCACCTTCTTTGCTTTCCTTGGCACCCACACTTTTATAGGAAGTTTCCCAGACTTTTTTCACACCATTATCCGCCTGGAGCAGATAACACTTCAGATTTGTCAGAATGACCGCACCCTCCTTAGATGCCGCAATACCATTCTCTGCACCCTCTCCCGGTTCCAGTTCATATACAAACACTGCATCTGACAGATCTACATCTTCTCCATTCAAGATCTTATCGATAGCTGTACGGGAAACATATCCAAAGGTTCCCTGCTGTTTTCTGTCAGGATAAATGCGGAAGCCTCCTGTTGCAAACCAGAGATTTCCCTCATAATCAAAAACTACAGATAACAGATTCTGATCCAGTGTTTTTCCAAGTGCAGCCTCTGCTGCCGCTTTAATATCAATATCCAGCACTTTCTCAAATTCCGGAAGTACATTTCCGTCTTCATCTGTTGCCTTCAGCATCAGTACATGGTTATTATTGGTCGGACACACCAGACGGTTACTCTCATCTACAAAGGAATAGGAACTCTGGATCAGATAATCTCCATTATCATGCTGTTTTGGAGAAAAATATCCCAGTGTCTGTGTTTCCTCTGCATTAATATCACGGATTGCCAGTCCACCAAGCAACGGAACTACTGCATGTCCGTAAGAATCAAAAAAGACTGCCGGGGAAGCATTAGGATTAACTTTTTCATAAGAAACATTGATCTCAGAATAAATATCAACAGGCAATACCTCATCTGTTGAATCTGTATTATAGCAGTCATGATGAATATTGGAATCACTTGCTGCCATATAAGGATTCACATCCATAACCTTCGGTGTAAGTGTCTTTATAGGCAGTTCTGATGTCTGACCTGCATTTTCCTCTGTCTGTGTTTCTTCTACCTGTGTTTCCTCTGCACGTACCATATTTATTGACGGTTCAGATGTTGTAGCTGCTATAAAAGCGATCATTGCAAGAATTAAAGCTCTTTTCTTCATAATTGTTTTCCTCCTGAGTGTTTTTGTCATATTACATTTCTGCGTTCAAACCAGATGGAGAGTCCTTCTTTTATTTTCTGCTCTTCCACAGGTTTCATAAAAAAATATTCTATCCGCATCCTGAACGCATGAAGCGAAAAATCAAGATCACTGCACCAGATGATCCCACATTTCGGATACAGGGAACGGAGATGTTCTGCCGCATTCAGCCCAGACACACCTGGCAATGCAAGAAACACCACTGCCGGTACTGTTTTTCGTATCCGCCCAAAAAACTGTTCCTGATTCTGATAGATTTCAATCAATGGAAAAACTTTCTTTTCTGTACAGTAATTCCTGATATATTCCGCACAGTTCTGTCCTTCCTGTTCCTGATCAGTTAATATGGCAATACAATACACGACATCCCTCCTCTTCCATTTGATGTACTCCCATTTGTTATCCTCATTATAAAAAAGTCAAAAATTTTTTCAATAATTCTGTCACGAAACGACAGAAAATGACACGAATTGCAAATCCATGGTATTGTTTTGTGATATACTTATAGCAGAATTTTATGATATCAGGGTCAAAAGTTCAAAAAGTCGTTCGTGCTTGCACGATAAGACTTTTGAACTTGGGACCCGCCAAACATGAGAAAGCAGCGATTTACGTAGTAAATCAGCGGATTTCGAATGTTTGAGAATTGCGGGAGCTGCTTTGCAGCGAAGCAATTCGTAGATATCAAGTTAGGGGCAAAATACCTTTTGACCCTAACATCATTTTATAAACAAAGGAAGATTTACTATGAGAATTGCAATTGTTGATGATATTTCAGAAGAACGGACACTGTTGCGAACCAGACTGGAATCTCAGTTTTCCAGACGTAATGTCCATATAGATATATTTGAATATGAAAATGGAGAAACTTTCCTCACTGCAGCGAAGGAATGTCCTTTCACGGTAGTGTTTCTGGATATTTATATGAATGGTTCTAACGGGATTGATACAGCAAAAGAACTTCGCAGATCAGATACTGACTGTCTGCTAATCTTTACAACAACTTCTACCGACCATGCATTAGAAGGATTCCAGGTCCGGGCTCTGCACTATCTTGTAAAGCCCTACAGTGAAAATGATATTTCCGCACTGACAGACGAAATCCTTTCCCGCATCCCGGATTCCGGGAAATATATAGATGTAAAGGTAAACGGCAGTAATATTCAGATCCCCTTTCGGAAAATAATCTACGCAGAGCATTTTTCCCATATGATCCACATCCACACTGCCGGTGAAAGGGAACTGATCACCCGCCAGTCCTTTGATTCCTTCATAACCTCCCTGAAAATGGATCCACGCTTCTATCAGTGTAACCGGGGCGTTGTGATCAATCTGGAGCATGCAGTTGATTTTGACGGATCAGGCTTTCGCCTTGATAACGGAAGCAATGTCCCTGTCAGCCGGAAGCTGCTGAAAAACGCCAGACAGACATTTATGGAATTTCTGTTCCAAAGGAGGTCCTGAAATGACTGACATACTTCGCCCTGTACTTGAACTTTCCGTAATCATTCCCGGTATACTGCTGGCATATCTGCCTGTAAAGAACTATCTGAGGCAGACACCGCTTAAGCTGACAGCATGGCTTCTTCCCCTTCTTCTGGGAATCTGTATTTTGGGAGGGGCAGTTTGCTGTGCCCTGCAAATTCCCACCAGATGGTTCCTGTTTCCTCTGCTGCCTGTCATTATGCTCATTTACCATAAAACATTAAAAATCTCTGTCTGGAAATCCGTCAGTATTTTTCTGGCAGTCTTCGCAGTTTTTACATGTGTCAAAAGTCTGTCCCGGGCAGTCAATGCACTTATGACTACTGACCTGCATATTACAGAAAACGAACTGTGGTTGCACACTGGTGCCGGAATTTTCTATAATGTCATCTGCCTGCTGTTTGTTCTGGCAGCTTGGTATCCTGCCTGCCACTGTGTACAGACAATGGTCACAGACGAGAACTTTGCCCAGACCTGGTATGTATTCTGGATCCTTCCGGTAATCTTCATCGGAGTGAATCTTTTTATGATTCCCAAACACCGCAGCACTTTATATACCGGGCGTATTCTGCAGTGTTATATTGTTTTCAGTCTTGTACTGCTCATAATCCTGCTTCTGTTCTATGTCCTGTTTCTTATGATGGCAGTCAGCCTGAACAGAAATGCCAGACTTCAGCAGGAGAACCATTTTCTTTCCCTTCAACAGGAAAGATACGAGAATCTCTGCATGGCCATTGAAGAAGCAAGGCAGGCACGTCACGATATCCGCCATCATTTTGTCCGTCTGTCCACTCTGGCAGAACAGGGTGACATAGAAAAAATTAAAGAATATCTCTCTGCTACAACCGGCAAAATCTCTGACTATAACCTGCATTTCTGTGAAAATCAGGCTGTTGACAGTGTTTTCGGATATTATTCCACCATTGCAGAAAGAGAAAACATTCCTTTTCATGCACTGGTTTCCCTGCCTGCTGATCTTTCCATAGATGAGATTAATCTGTGCCTTGTGTTTTCCAATCTGCTGGAAAATGCCATCCAGGCAAGTGTAAAAACAGCGCCCGCCCGCAGAAAGCTTAACGTGGAAGTTTATCCCCACCATAATCATCTCCTTCTGATCCATGTGGAGAATACCTTCGATGGCAAAATACAGCAAAAAAACAATATTTTCCAATCCTCCAAACGCTCTGGAAACGGCATAGGAATCGAATCTGTCCGCCACATTACCGACAAAAACGGCGGTGCCTGTGACTTTACCTATAAAGATGGTATTTTCTCTGCAAAAATAATGCTCCGGATATAATCAGTTACTGATTATACCCGGAGCATTTTGTAAAAACACTCAGATTCATGCCAAACAGATAAAATCATCCGTTTCGCTACTTGCTTGATTCACTAAAATTATTCCATACACTCATCCAAAATTGCAGCCATCTTGTCGATGTGTTCTTTTGTGATCACAAGCGGAGGTACAATTCTGAGTACATCACTGCCTGCAGAGATCACCAACAGTCCTTTTGCCAGCGCAGCCTTTACAACTTCACCAACAGAGCGGCCCTGGATCACGATTCCCTGCATGAAGCCCATGCCTCGTCTTGTTGCAGCGCATTCATGTTTTGCAACAATTTCATCCAGTTTCTGTTCCAGATATGGAGTCATTTCCTGTACATGTTCAATGATCTTATCATTCTCATAAATGTCAAATACTTTGCTGACTGCGGCACATACAAATGGGTTTCCACCATAAGTTGTACCATGATCACCTGGCTCCAGAGAAGCTTTGGCAGCTTTTTCGCCCAGTACAAACGCACCTACCGGCACACCACATCCAAGAGCCTTGGCACTTGTCATAATATCCGGCTGTACACCGTATGCCTGCCATGCAAAATAATGTCCGGTTCTTCCCATACCGCACTGGATCTCATCGAAGATCAGCATAATATCTTTCTCATCACAGATCTGACGCAGACCTTCCAGAAATTCCTTCTTCGCCGGATAGATACCACCCTCACCCTGAACAACCTCAGTGATAATTGCGCAGGTCTTATCTGTGATCTGAGCCTTTACGCTCTCAAGGTCATTAAAATCCGCAAACTTCACACCACCCATCAGAGGCTCAAAGGGCTCTCTGTAATGAGCAGTTCCTGTCACGGAAAGTGCTCCGATACTTCTTCCATGAAAGGAATGGTTCATGGCAATGATCTCATGATCTGCATGTCCGTCACGTACATATGCATATTTCTTAGCTGCTTTTAAAGCACCTTCGATTGCTTCTGTACCACTGTTAGTGAAGAATGCCTTGCTCATTTTACTTGCCTTTACCAGCTTCGCACCTGCTTCAATGATCGGCTCATTGTAATATAAGTTGGAAATATGCATCAGCTTATCAATCTGATCCTTTAATGCTTCATCATATCCCGGATAGTGATATCCCAGAGAATTTACAGCAATACCTGCTGCAAAATCCAGATATTCCTTTCCCTCGGAATCATATAAATAACATCCCTGTCCCTTTTCAAAAACAACAGGAAAACGATTATAAGTGTGAAGGATACTCTCTTCGGATTCCTTCATCTGTTCATTCATGTTCATTGTAATATTTCTCCCCGTCTTCTCTCAGAATCGCAGTACCAATACCTTTGTTTGTAAAGATCTCCAGCAGTAAGCTGTGAGGAATTCTTCCGTCAAGGATATGGACTCTGTTAACGCCTTCTTCAATGGCATCAATACAGTTTTTCAGCTTCGGAATCATACCTCCGCCTACATAACCGTCATCGATCAGTTTCTGTGCTTCATCTACATGAAGTTCAGAGATCAGGCTGGACGGATCATCCTTGTCTTTATAAACGCCTTCAATATCAGAAAGGAATGCAAGCTTCTCAGCATGAACAGCCTCTGCAATGGCACATGCAGCATCATCCGCATTAATATTATAAGTAGCGAACTCATCGTCATAACCTACCGGGAAAATGATCGGCAGGAAATCTTTCTCCAGAAGATCCTCCAGAATCTTCGGCTCAACCTTTGTAACTTCACCAACAAATCCGATGTCTCCACCCTCTGTCTGTTTCTTGCGGCATTTCAGCAGACCACCGTCTTTACCGCTGATACCAACAGCATTTACACCAAGAGATTCCACCATGGCAACCAGTTCCTTGTTCACCTTCGCAAGAACCATCTCTGCGATCTCCATAGTATCTTTATCTGTTACACGAAGACCATTAATAAATTTCGGCTCCATACCTACCTTGCCAACCCAGCGGCTGATTTCCTTACCACCGCCATGAACGATGATCGGTTTGAAACCAACCAGTTTCAGAAGAACAACATCCTTGATCACGTTCTTCTTCAGTTCATCATCCAGCATGGCACTTCCGCCGTACTTTACAACTACGATTTTACGATTAAATCTCTGAATATAAGGAAGTGCCTCGATCAGCACCTCCGCCTTGTCCAAATATTTCTGATTAACCATTATTCTCTCCTTTTTCCAGTCAATGTCTGGTCTCCATCCCTGCTTATTGCTTTTCGCAATTAAAGCAGGAGACTTACCTGATTCGGTTAAAATTACCCTTATTCACAGAATTTTGTTATGAACGGTAATCTGCATTGATTTTTATATAATCATAAGTCAAGTCACAGCCCCATGCAGTTGCTGTGGCATCACCCATCTTCACATCAGCGATTGCTGTGACAGCTTCCTCAGAAAGAATCTTCGTTGCCTCTTCTTCACTGTAATCCACAGCCACCCCATTCTCAATAATCTGGATCTTACCAGCCTTACTCTCAAAGAACAGATCCACCTTCTCAGGATCAAACTTCGCACCGGAATATCCCATAGCACACAGGATTCTTCCCCAGTTTGCATCATGTCCGTAGATAGCAGCCTTTGTCAGAGAAGAAGTAACAACAGACTTGCTCAATGTAACTGCCTGCTCCTTAGACTCTGCACCAATGATCTTCACCTCAAACAGTGCAGTCGCACCCTCTCCGTCACCTGCGATCTTCTTCGCCAGAGTAGTATTGATATAATTCAGCGCAGCCTTGAAAGTTTCGTAATCCTCACCCTTCTCTGTGATCTCCGGATTCTCAGCCAGACCATTGGCCAGAAGAAGAACTGTATCATTAGTAGAAGTATCTCCATCAACAGAAACCATATTGTAAGTATCCTTAACATCCTCACTTAATGCTTCCTGCAGCATCTTCTTGGAAATCTTCGCATCAGTAGTAACAAACCCAAGCATGGTACACATATTCGGATGGATCATACCGGAACCCTTACACATACCACCAACAGTAACCGTCTTACCGCCAATTTCAATCTGAACAGCAACCTCTTTCTTCTTGGTATCAGTAGTCATGATCGCCTTCGCCGCCTCAGTACCAGCCTCCAGAGAACCATCCAGCTTCGGCGCCATCATCTTCACACCATTCTTAATACGGTCAATGGGAACCTGCATACCAATCACACCTGTAGAAGCAACCAGCACACTGTCAGCAGCCACCCCAAGAATCTCAGCAGCCGCATCTGCAGTCTCCTTACAATAACCATAACCTTCTGCACCAGTACATGCATTGGCAATACCACTGTTACAGATCACCACCTGTGCAGACAGATGATTATAAACAATATCCTGATCCCATTTAACAGGCGCAGCCTTCACCACATTGGTAGTAAAAGTCCCCGCAGCTACACAAGGCACCTCACTGTAAACCATAGCCATATCCGTTCTGCCCTTATACTTAATTTCAGCCGCAACAGCCGCTGCCTTAAATCCCTTAGCCGCCGTAACGCCGCCATCTATAATCTTCATAAAACCTCAATCCTTTCTATATAATAAGACAAACTATCTTGTTTCCCGTCCACATTCTCCACGCTCAGCGACTGCCGCAACTCCCCTGCGCAGTCACATCCGTCAGACATCCACATCTCTTCCGTCCTGAAAAGTCAGCTCCGGAAATTATTTGGTTTTGAACGCATTTGCAGGGGCTGTAGTAACTCTTAGTGCTCGGGAATTTGCGTTATGAGGCGGCTGCATCACTGTCTGAGCGAAGTTTGCAACGGAGCGAGTTTGACAAGCCACCTCATGCCTTTAGCAAATTCACGAGCACTTAGAGTTAGTAAGCCCCGAAACCGCGTTCAAAACCAAATAATTTCCGGAGCGTCCCTTCCCATTAATCTATCATGGACACATCGGCACCTGCAACAGTCCCTCAGCCTCCTTAAATCCAAACATCAGATTCATATTCTGCACAGCCTGTCCTGCTGCACCTTTCACCAGATTATCCATAGCCCCCATCATAATAACTCTGTGAGTTCTCGGATCGATCTTAAAGTTCACATCCACATAATTACTTCCTTCCACACACTTAGTCTGCGGACAAACATCCTTATCAAGCACACGAACGAAAGTCTCATTCTCATAATACTTATCATAAACTGCCTTCACCTCTTCATAAGAAACATCCTTAGTCAGAGAAGCATAAGCAGTCACCAGAATACCACGATTCATAGGAATCAGATGAGGTGTAAAATTAATCAGCACCTCTTTGCCACACGCATAACCAAGCTGATCCTCAATCTCCGGTGTATGTCTGTGACTTGCAACACCATAAGCCTTAATATTCTCATTCACTTCACAGAACAGATTGGCAACCTTCGCTCCACGTCCTGCTCCTGAAGTACCGGACTTCGCATCAATAATAATGGTAGACGGATCGATCAGCCCTTCTTTGATCAGCGGATAAATAGAAAGTGTGGAACATGTGGGATAACATCCCGGATTCGCAATCAGTCTTGCCTTCTTAATCTCCTCACGATTAATCTCACATAAACCATAAACCGCCTCATCAATAAACTGCGGAGCCTTATGCTCAATTCCGTACCATTTCTCATATTTCTTCACATCTTTAATACGGAAATCCGCACTCAGGTCAATTACTTTGGCTTTGGAAAGAATTCCTTCATTAATTAAAGAAGCACAAAGTCCCTGCGGAGTAGCTGTAAAGATCACATCCACTTCATCAGCTAACGCTTCCATATTATCATCCATACATTTTGCATCTACCAGCTTAAAAAAGTTCTGATAAACATCTGAATATTTCTGGTCAATGTAACTTCTTGAACCATACCACGCAACTTCCACATCTTTATGTCCCAGAAGCAGTCTCACGATCTCGTTACCTGCATATCCTGTGGCACCGATAATTCCTGCTTTAATCATAATAATTTCCTCCATCTTCGCCTCATCCGGCGGTCTTCATTTCATAGTAAAACTTTACTCTATCAGAGTGCTGGACTAATTATACATCTTACCTGCATAATATGCAATAGTCATTTTTCAATGTTTTTACATGGATTTTATTTCAGTTCACGGATTTCCCCCTGTCTTTTCCTATATTATGTTGCATATTTATGCAAAAGCAGATAAAACTTTTTTGCATTTTTCTATTGCATATTTATAAAAAAAGGTGTATATTATCACTTGTTAAGCGGAATCACACGAAATCATCTTGTTCCGCATTGAATATTTATTCAAAAATTTCAATCAGTAATTACCGCATTTATTCAAAAATAATGCGCTGAACTCCCGACCTATTCATTTACTTTCGGCAAACGGATATCTCAGGAAACTTTTACAAATCAGGAAAATAATAAAATCCAATTTCAGGAGGAATACAATCATGAAAGAAAAAGTCGTTTTAGCATACTCAGGCGGTCTTGATACCACAGCCTTAATCCCATGGTTAAAAGAAACATTTGATTACGATGTTGTCTGCTGCTGCGTAAACTGCGGTCAGGGAAACGAACTGGATGGACTGGATGAAAGAGCAAAGCTTTCCGGTGCTTCCAAATTATATATCGAAGATATCGTAGATGAATTCTGTGATGACTTCATCGTTCCATGTGTACAGGCAGGTGCTGTATACGAACACAAATATCTCCTTGGTACATCCATGGCCCGTCCGGCAATCGCTAAGAAATTAGTTGAGATTGCACGTAAAGAAGGCGCAGTTGCCATCTGCCACGGTGCTACAGGTAAAGGTAATGACCAGATTCGTTTCGAACTTGGCATCAAAGCTCTTGCTCCTGACATCAAAATCATCGCTCCATGGCGTATGACAGACAAATGGACCATGCAGTCACGTGAAGATGAGATCGCATTCTGTAAAGCTCACGGAATCGACCTTCCATTCGATGCAAGCCACAGCTACAGCCGTGACAGAAACTTATGGCATATCAGCCATGAAGGTCTGGAACTGGAAGATCCTTCACAGGCTCCAAATTATGACAATATGCTTGTTTTAGGTGTTACACCTGAGAAAGCCCCTGATAAAGAAACAGAAGTTACCATGACATTCGAGCAGGGTGTTCCGAAAACATTAAACGGCAAAGAAATGAAAGTTTCCGAGATCATCACAGAGCTCAACAAATTAGGCGGCGAGAACGGTATCGGTATCGTTGACATCGTTGAAAACCGTGTTGTTGGTATGAAATCCCGTGGTGTATATGAGACTCCTGGCGGAACAATCCTTATGGCAGCTCATGAACAGCTCGAAGAACTGACACTCGACCGCGAGACAATGGAAACCAAGAAGAAACTCGGCAGCCAGTTTGCTCAGGTTGTATACGAAGGAAAATGGTACACACCGCTTCGTGAAGCAATTCAGGCATTCGTTGAGTCCACACAGAAATATGTAACAGGTGAAGTTAAATTCAAACTGTACAAAGGCAACATCATCAAAGCCGGTACAACTTCTCCATACAGCCTGTACAATGAATCTCTTGCATCTTTCACAACAGGTGACCTCTATGACCACCACGATGCAGATGGATTCATCACACTGTTCGGACTTCCACTGAAAGTTCGCGCTATGATGTTAAAAGAAGTTGAGCAGAACAAGAAATAATTAATTGATAACAGATTCAGCCAGATGGACACTTTATTCATCTGGCTGTTTTTATTACCTGATACAGTATTGCAATTCTGTAAAAAATGGCACAAAAAAGACACAGCCAGATGGCCATGTCCGTTTTTATCTGCTATGTTTATGATTATCTGCTTTCCAGTTCCGCACGTTTCTTATCGATAAGCTCCTGAAGTTTTTCCAGCTCTTCCACTGTAATCCCATCAGATTCCAGAAGCGCATTCATCATTTCCACCGGATTAATCTTTCTGCTTTTGGCATTTCCCTTTAAATAATCCTCTCTTGAAAGAAGAGGGGTATAATTTCTTGCATACACCTTGCCGTTCATTGAAGTTCCCGCAACCTGGATCAGGTTCTCTTTCAAAAGAAGCTCCAGGCATCTTCTTACTGTCGGCATTTTCAGTTCCGGTGCAATGTCATTGATCTCAAAAGCAGACAATGGTCTTCCCTCTTCCCAAAGTACATTCATAATATCATAACGTTTACCTTTTAAGATGTCCATCTTAAGATCTCCTTCCATTTTTAACCAGATATCACTATAATACAGAAATATCGAATTAATTACAATTACAGAGACCTTACACTGATTTACAGTCCTTTTACAAATTTGTTACCAAGTTTATCCGGACAGCAATACATCTTTCTACATATCACGAATCATTTCGTCATAAAACAAGCTGTTTTTTCTCAAGACGGGCATATACCCACTCTCTGAAAAGTGTATAGATCACAGATACTGTCGGAATGAAAATCAGCATTCCCACAATTCCCATCAGACTGCCGCCGAGTGTTACAGCTACCAGCACCCAGATGGATGGAAGCCCGACAGAACCACCTACCACATGAGGATAGATCAGGTTTCCTTCTATCTGTTGCAGGATGAGGAAAAGTCCCAGAAACAGCACTGCTTTTACAGGGCTTATCATAAGGATCAGAAAAAACGCTACCCAACATCCGATAATTCCACCAAACAGCGGGATCAATGCTGTAAATGAAATCAGGACACCCACCAGCATTGCATATGGAAAATGCAGGATTGTCATGGATACAAAGAACATACTTCCAAGAATTACAGCTTCAATACACTGTCCGGTAATAAAGCTGGAAAAAATCCTGTTTGCCAGATTCCATACATGTGCCAGATATCTGACCGGTTTTTCCGGGAACATTGCGTACATTGCTTTTTTTACCTGCTGCATAAGTTTTTCTTTCTGTAAAAGGACGTAGCAAGCAAATACAAAGCCTATGGATACATTCATTGCAGTAGTCAGAAGTCCCATGGTGATGGACACTGTGGAGGAAACAATGTTATTGACTCCGTTCTTCAGTACGCCGAGTACAGAATCGATTATTTTTCCCGGCTCAATGTCAAGAGACTGCGCCCATTTCACAACTTCCGGATTGTTTCCGAATACATTGTCGATCCATTTCTGGAAAACCGGAATATTTTCTTCTATCTTTTTCGCTATGTTTACGAATGTTGCTCCCAGTTCCGGTACTACTACCAGCATAACGATCACGATTATACAGATCACAAAGCAGATAGAAAGCACCAGGCTGACCGGTCTTGCCAGTTTTTGGGCTGTTTTTTTCTCTTGTTTCAGGACTTTTCCGAACAGATGATGTTCTATGAATTTCATTGGAATATTGAGGATAAAAGCAATTCCGAAACCAATGATGAACGGAAAGAGAAAGCCAAGCAGAACTCTGACAGTGCTGATGACTATGTGCAGGTTCTGGACACCCAGATATAAGAGAATTGCGAATGCGATGAGCCATCGAATTTTTTTTATGTTTTCTTTGTCTAGCTGCATGTTTGTTTTTCCTTTCTTTTTGATATTGGAGAGTATTATATCATATTTTCCCAAAAAACGGACGCTTAGAAAAATATTTTATCTGCTATGCGGTTTCGGCATCTAAGAGATTCTAAGTCATCTGAAATCTGCTAAAAGCATGAGAAGATTTAAGAGGACTAAGAATCTCTAAGATGCCTGCAAATGCATAGCAGATAAAATATTTTTCTAAGCTGGTAATTGGAAGGTGGAAAATATCGTATCAATTCGCATGTTAAAAGCCTACATGAATAAGAAAGACTTTAAATATGAAAGAGATTGTATAAGTTCACATGGGATATCATATACTTTATATAAATTCTGCCTGTAAAATGCTTTATAGACTATGAATTATCAAATAGCAATGCAAAAAGAATATTAAATTAAATTGCAGAAAGGAATTGACAGTTAACTACAAATATTTTATAATCATTTTATAAACAATATAAGTAAACTTATATATGTCCATAATCGGTTGGACGTTTCTACCAACTACCGTAATAGTTGTCTATAAGTTCTCTCCCCAGGGAGAAAGAATGAGGTAAAGGCAGCATCGGTAGATTTTTTTTGCCTTTCCTTAACCACAAAAAGGAGGTATGGTTATGAACGAACGGACTTTTGTTTTAAAGGGAACAATTTGCTACAGTAATTCTCTGACAGAACTTTCCATCACTGAAAATGGATATTTAGTATGTGAAGATGGGCGATGTGCAGGGGTGTTTGATGAGCTTCCTGAGAAATTTGCAGGAATCTCATGTACAGATTTTGGCGATGAGCTGATCATTCCGGGACTGACTGATCTGCATCTTCATGCTCCGCAGTATACGTTTCGTGCCTCGGGTATGGATCTTGAGCTGCTGGACTGGCTGAATACTTATACTTTTCCGCAGGAAGCACGTTATGAAGATACAGAGTTTGCAAAAGAGGCTTATTCTGTTTTCGCTGAGGATATGAAGAAGAGCCCGAATACAAGAGCATGTATTTTCGGAACTCTGCATGTCCCTGCTACCGAGATCCTGATGGAACAACTGGATAAAACCGGAATAAAGGCTATGGTCGGCAAGGTAAATATGGACCGTAATGGTTCTCCGCAGTTGCAGGAAGAGAGTGCTCAGGCTTCTGCTGATGCTACGGTTCAGTGGATTAAGGATACGCTTGATAAATTTGAAAATGTAAAGCCGATCCTTACTCCGAGATTTACTCCATCCTGTTCTGATGAGCTGATGGAGAAGCTTTCGGAGATTCAGAAGAGGTATCACCTGCCGATGCAGTCTCACCTTTCTGAGAATTTCGGTGAAATTGCCTGGGTGAAGGAGCTTTGCCCGAATACACATTTTTATGGAGAAGCATATAGCCAGTTTGATCTTTTCGGCGGTGACTGTCCAACGATCATGGCTCATTGTGTTCATTCTTCGAATGAAGAAATTGCCCTTATGAAAAAGCAGGGCGTTTATATTGCTCATTGTCCGCAGTCCAACACAAATCTCTCCTCAGGTATCTCTCCTGCGAGACGTTATCTGGACGAAGGCTTACACATCGGACTGGGCTCTGACATTGCAGGTGGAACTTCCGTTTCTATTCTGCGTGCCATGGCTGATGCTATTCAGGTTTCCAAGCTGTACTGGCGGCTGGTTGATTCTTCCATGAAGCCGCTCACTGTTGAAGAAGCCTTTTATATGGGAACAGAAGGAGGCGGTTCCTTCTTTGGAAAGGTTGGAAGCTTTAAGGAGGGGTATGAATTTGATGCGGTTGTGCTTAATGACAGCACTATTCCAACTCCACTGAAGCTCTCTCCGAAGGACAGACTCGAAAGACTGATCTACCTTTCCGATGACCGCAATATTACCGCTAAATATGTAGCCGGAAGAAAGATTCTGTAACTGCAGGAAATACAGATTCTGATGGTGTTTTTCCGGCATATCGTTAACAAAACGATATGCCGAGACGATTGATTCCAGGAGTTTCACCCTGTTTTTTCGGGATGATTATCTGAGACACCACAAAACAGCCGGCAATTTTTAAAATCAAAAGGGGGAAAGATTATGAATCTTGACAAATTATTCCATCTCAAAGAGAACCACACAGATGTAAAGACCGAAGTTATGGCAGGTATTACCACATTCATGACAATGGCATACATTCTGGCTGTAAACCCAAACATTCTGGAAGCATCCGGCATGGACAGAGGAGCTGTTTTTACAGCGACCGCACTGTCATCCTTTATTGCCACCTGTCTGATGGCTGCGCTTTCTAATTATCCATTCGTTCTTGCACCTGGCATGGGCCTGAATGCCTACTTTGCCTACACTGTTGTTCTTGGCATGGGTTACAGCTGGCAGCAGGCACTGGCAGCTGTATTTGTAGAGGGTATTATTTTTATCCTGTTATCTCTGACCAATGTGCGTGAGGCAATTTTCAATGCGATCCCAATGAACCTGAAACATGCAGTATCTGTTGGTATCGGACTGTTTATTGCTTTCATCGGACTGCAGAATGCTAAGATCGTAGTTAACAACGACTCCACTCTGGTAAGTGTATTTTCCTTTAAATCCTCCGTTTCCGGCGGAACCTTCAATACAGAAGGAATTACAGTTCTTCTGGCGCTGATCGGACTTCTCATCACCGCCATCCTTCTTGTTAAGAGTGTAAAAGGAAACATTCTCTGGGGTATCCTGATCACATGGGGACTTGGCATTATCTGTCAATTGACAGGACTTTACAAACCTGATCCTGCAGCCGGCTGGTTCAGCCTCCTGCCTGATTTTTCAAACGGAATCTCCATCCCAAGCATGGCTCCCACATTTATGAAAATGGACTTCTCCATTGTCTTCACACTTGATTTCGTAGTCATTATGTTTGCATTCCTGTTTGTAGATATGTTCGATACACTTGGAACACTGATCGGCGTTGCTTCCAAAGCTGATATGCTTGACAAAGAAGGCAAACTTCCAAACATCAAAGGTGCTCTTCTTTCTGACGCAGTAGGAACTACAGTAGGTGCTATGTGTGGTACTTCCACAGTTACTACTTTCGTAGAGAGTGCTTCCGGTGTTGCTGAAGGCGGACGTACAGGACTTACTTCCCTGATAGCAGCCATCCTCTTCGGATTATCACTGCTGTTATCCCCGATTTTCCTGGCAATCCCGTCCTTTGCCACAGCACCGGCTCTGATCATCGTTGGATTCCTGATGCTCACATCAGTAACCAAGATTGACTTCAACGACATGACTGAAGCAATCCCGGCATTTATCGCGATTATCGCAATGCCGTTCCTGTACAGCATTTCTGAAGGTATCTCCATGGGTGTTATCTCCTATGTGATCATCAACGTTGTTACAGGTAAAGCAAAAGAAAAGAAGATCAGTGTACTGATGTATGTGCTCGCTGTATTGTTTATTTTGAAATATATCTTTATCTGATATAAATATCAGATACACATTTACAAAAAGAAGTCTCCTGCAGAGGCTTCTTTTTATTTCTATAATCTTCTTTCTCTTTTTATATCTATGATGTATAATTATGAAAGTGTTTATTCATTTTCAGATCAATAAGGCACCGGCACTCTTAAAATATATTTGAAATATTTTATAATATGAGGGCACTGAACAGTTACAAAATTCCAGTGCCTCTGTCCACACTGAATGAATAAATATTTTGTTTTATCCACATTTTATACATTCTATTTACACTTTATTATTTTACACATTAATATAAGGAAGGATTACACACATCATGCAAAAACAACAGATCCCTTTAAAAAATTCCCTGCTCCTGCTTCTCGCAGCGATTATCTGGGGTATCGCTTTTGTGGCTCAAAGCGTAGGAATGAAATACGTAGGAGGCTTTACTTTTAATGCCGTCCGTTCCCTTATCGGAGCAGTCGTTCTGATTCCACTGATTTTTATTCTGAAAAAGAGAAACTCTCCTTCAGATTCTGCTTCCAAAGCATCTGGCAGATCTGACACCTCAAGTAATACTGTATCCAATATGCAGGAGAAAAAAACTCTGATTATCGGCGGTATCGCCTGCGGTATCTGCCTCTGTCTGGCAAGCAATTTCCAACAGTTCGGCATCAAGTATACAACCGTCGGAAAAGCCGGCTTTATCACTGCCTGTTATATTGTGATCGTCCCTGTCATCGGACTATTCCTTGGCAAAAAATGCACAAAATTTATCTGGGCTGCCGTTGCAATGGCTCTGATCGGACTTTATCTCCTGTGCATCACAGATGGATTTTCTATCGGAAAAGGAGATCTGCTCGTACTGGTATGCGCATTTCTATTTTCACTGCACATACTGGTCATCGACTACTTTTCTCCAAAAGTAGACGGAGTAAAGCTCTCCTGCATTCAGTTCCTGACATGTGGTATCCTTTCCGGCATTCCCGCTCTGCTCCTTGAGCATCCGGAACTCTCATCCATCTTGGCAGCATGGCAGCCAATCCTCTACGCAGGTGTCATGTCATGCGGAGTAGCTTACACCTTGCAGATTATCGGTCAGAAAAACATGAACCCAACTGTAGCATCCCTGATACTCAGCCTGGAATCCTGCATCTCTGTCCTAGCCGGATGGATCATCCTCAGACAGCAACTAAGTACTAAAGAAATCCTTGGATGTGTCATCATGTTTGCTGCTATCATCCTTGCACAGCTTCCACAGAAGCAGACAGAATAATATGCAGAGTAGGTCAGAGGGTCTATTCCCTCTTTCCTCTCATCAAACTGCATGTGAGTTTCTCCTTCATACGACTATACGGCTTTCCAGCATTCTTCTTTCTACAGCATTGTACCACACCACCATTCGTTGTAAGCCTTTTTTCGTAATCCTTATTCT
This sequence comes from Blautia sp. Marseille-P2398, assembly GCF_964240315.1. Lineage (NCBI taxonomy): Bacteria > Bacillati > Bacillota > Clostridia > Lachnospirales > Lachnospiraceae > Blautia > Blautia sp. Marseille-P2398. Next base: position 70,129 of record NZ_CAXSTD010000004.1, on the reverse strand, counting down.
GCTCCATGGATATTTCAAACAGAAGGTGGAAAAGAAAAAGTTATTGCTATAGACGGGCATGGAAGCTATGTAACAGAAATAGTAGATGACTAACTTTAAAAAATAAACTCCCCACTTCGTCAGAAATTCATCCGACGGGGGGAGTTTATTTTATCCGCTATTCAACTTCCCCAATCACCTTGTGGAAGTGCTCCTTTATCCTAGTAAAACTCTCATCGCTCAGGTCATGCTCTAACTTACACGCATCTTCTTTTGCAACTTCCGGGCTTACGCCGAGACGTTCCAACATCTTACTCAACACTGTATGGCGTTCATAAATATGCATTGCAATCTGAGCCCCTTTATCCAGAAGCGTCACCGTACCATAACGATCCATCGCGATATAGCCATCCTCACGTAACAGCTTCATCGCATGACTCACACTCGGTTTCGATACCCCAAGCATCGTCGCAATATCAATAGAACGAACACCGCCCCCCTGTTTAGACAACACCAAAATTGCCTCCAAATAATCCTCCGCCGATTTTCTAATTTGCATTCAAAATACCTCCCATATTGTTTTGATATTAACACAATATGAGAAATTTTTCAATCGCTCTTCTTGAGAACAGTCGTCATTAACCCTTAAATTCCTAAAGCAATCTCCATCATCCTGTTAAACGAAGTCTGCCTGGCCTCCGCAGAAATTGCCTCATCCCTGAAAACATGATCCGAAATCGTAAGAATCCCCAGTGCCTCCTTACCGGCTCTCGCAGCATTCATAAACAGCGCCGCACACTCCATCTCCACACAGAGAACCCCCATCTTTCTCCATGCCTTCGAACTCTCCGGATTATCTCCATAGAACGCATCTGAAGATACAACAGAACCCACACGAACCGGTGTACCCTGCTCTTTCGCAACCTCTACAGCCCTTGCAACCAGTTCATAACTTGCTGTAGGAGCAAAAGTCCCCGGCAGCTGATACTGGCTTGCATAATTTGAATCCGTACATGCACTCATGGCGATCACAACGTCCATTACGCTTACATCATCCTGCAGCGCACCTGCAGAGCCAATACGAATGATCTTCTCTACATCATAAAAATTATAAAGCTCATAACTGTAAATACCCATAGATGGCATCCCCATACCGCTGCCCATGACAGATATCTGCTCACCCTTATAAGTTCCGGTATAACCAAACATATTTCTCACTGTGTTAAAACATACCGGATTCTCCAGATATGTCTCCGCAATATATTTCGCACGCAGCGGATCTCCCGGCATCAGAACCTTCTTTGCAATATCACCTTTCTTTGCACTGTTGTGTGGTGTTGGAATACTCATAATCACCCTCTCCTTTCCCGTAATGCTACATCACTGCATTATTTATCATCACCTGTAAGCCGCAGCACATCCCTGATCTCTTCTTCATCCATATCAAGAATAATCGCCAGCTCCTCTACACTGAACTTTGAACTTTCATCCTCTTCATCCTCTGTAAGTTCCCGAACTGCCGCTTCCAGCTTCTCCACCTTTGCTACCAGATAGTCATCCTCAAATTTCCTCTGTGTCTGCTCCTCGATAGCATGGCGGATTCCACACCGGATACGTCCAAGCAGCCATTTCTCATCTTTCTCTTCCGGTTCTTCCTCTCCCAGAGCCATTAGAAGGCTTATATTTGCCTCCTGAATCAGATCAGCGATAAAAATCTCCTCACAGTTCATTTCAACCGCCATTTCGGCTGCTGCATGCAGATACTTCTGTGACAGCTCTGCCTGTGCCAGAGCATCTCCCTTTGAAAGCAATTCAAAAAGTTCTTCCGCACTTCTCTCTCCCTGCTCCTGTTCTTCAAGACCTTCCAGATATTCTTTCAGATATGCCTCTTCCTCCGCTGTCAGAGGAACTTTTTCTTCTTTTTCTTCGGATACTTCTTCCGGTCCGGTCTGAGATGCTGCTGAAATCTCCTCGGCACCCTCAATGGAAATACCTTTTAATTTTAAATACTGTAATATCTTAATCAACTGTGACTTATCCAGGTCAAGTTCGCCAAAGCATTCCTTTATCTGTTCCGGTTTCAATACTTTGCCATTCTTCTCTCCAAGTTCACATACTTCTGTAAGTTTCTGCTGAAATTTCTGTATATCCATAGTCAAAATCTCCCTGTCCTGTTTATAACTTAACTATACAACAAAAAACTATGCCTGTAAAACAAAAAAGCACCGTTTTAACCGGTACTTTTTCTAAATGCGGATAACAGGACTTGAACCTGCACGGGAAGCCCACTGGTACCTAAAACCAGCGCGTCTGCCAATTCCGCCATATCCGCATTTTCTCATATTCTCAGAGTGTACCTGAAAAATCATTCTCGCACTCTGCAAAAGCAATAAAATAGCGGAAACCTCACAGAAGATTTCCGCTATTAATGAAGCATCGGGGATTCGAACCCCGGACAACTTGATTAAAAGTCAAGTGCTCTACCGACTGAGCTAATGCTCCATATAAAAGACTGGGCTAGCTGGATTCGAACCAGCGAATGCAGCAGTCAAAGTGCTGTGCCTTACCGCTTGGCGATAGCCCAAAGGCGAAGGGTGGATACAGGGATTCGAACCCTGGGCCTCCAGAGCCACAATCTGGCGCGCTAACCAACTGCGCTATACCCACCACAGCGTGCCTGAAGGGATTCGAACCCCCGACCCACGGCTTAGAAGGCCGTTGCTCTATCCAGCTGAGCTACAGACACATCTCTCTGTACATACAGAGAAGCGGGTGATGGGAATCGAACCCACGTATCTAGCTTGGAAGGCTAGTGTTCTACCATTGAACTACACCCGCATTTCGCTGAAACGGTAATGTTGTTGTTACAGCAGTCGGGGTGACAGGATTCGAACCTGCGGCCTCCTGGTCCCAAACCAGGCGCTCTAGCCAAGCTGAGCCACACCCCGCTGTTTTTCTTTATTTATTTGTGCTTCGTTGTCCGACGCAAGACATATTATATGTTAAGCAACCCCAAATGTCAACACCTTTTTTCATTTTTTTTTGATTTTTTTTGAAAAAGTGATTTTTTATCCCTCAAAAAGTTCCTGAAACCCGCTAAACACAAGGCTTTGCGGGCTTTTCACTTTTTTCGAAAAAATCGTTTTTTTTGTTCGCAAAAAGGGGTTTTTTACTGATTTTTGAGATTTTTTGTAAAAAGATATTTTTTTTATACAATAAAAAAATCTTAACTTTTTTTATTTTTTCTTCTATTTTTTTACTGTCACGTATCTGCAAAAAGAGGTATTGCCGTTATCCGATCAACAATACCTCAAAAATATACAGTCAGATGAGTCAGGCGGATATTCGCAACCTCCGCAAGTAACTTACCTGATTCAGTTAAATAATTTTTCAGAGGTATCTGATCTCGACCTGAGGATCTTTTCCCTCTTCTATCTGCATAACTGCATAGCTTGGCCTGCGGCCTCTCTGACGCGGGTAGGTAAGACTGCCGGGATTAATTACCAGAATCCCATCCTCATTCTCGATCAAAGGCATGTGAGTATGACCATACATTGCAATCTTACATCCCTTAGCCTGCGCATTCTCAACAAGTTTATCATAATCCTGGGACACAAAATAGTGATGTCCATGTGTAACCAGTATCTTATGTCCCTCCAGGGTAACTTCTTCATCATAGGGAAGATCTGTAAAAAAGTCATTATTTCCTGCGACAATCGTACATGGGCACTCTGCCAGTGCCTCAATGAAAATCTCTCTGCCTTCCACATCACCACAGTGGATCAGATAATCAAAGGGAGCTTCTCTGAGCACTGTCTCTTCCAGATTCTCATCCTGTCCATGAGTATCGCTGACGATCAGTACCTTCATTTCAGTTCATCCTTTATGGCACGTAATGCTTTTCCCCTGTGGCTGATCTTATTTTTCTCTTTGCCGGAAAGCTCTGCAGAAGTACATCCATATTCCGGCAGGTAGAAGATCGGATCATAGCCGAAGCCGTTCTCTCCCTTCTCCTCATAGCCTATACGGCCTTCCATTGTTCCACGCACTGTTTTTACACTTCCATCCGGAAAAGCCGCTGCAACGGCGCATACGAACCTTGCAGTACGCTTCTCGTCCGGAACTCCGTTCAGTCTCTCTATCAGACTTGCATTTTTGATATGATATGAGGTATCTTCTCCCATATAACGGGCAGAATAAATGCCCGGCTCTTTATTCAGATAGTCAATCTCCAGACCGGAATCATCTGCCAGAGTGATCTCCCCTGTCAGTTCGCAGATAGTCTTCGCCTTGATCACAGCATTTTCCTCAAAAGTAGAACCATCCTCTACAATATCTGCATGGATTCCCGCTTCTTTCATAGAAACAACCTCTACATCCATATCTGCAAGGATCTCGCGGATTTCTCTCATTTTATCCTGATTTCCGGTAGCAAAAATTATTTTTTTCATAATCCTTTGTATCCTCTTTTTATTTTGATTTTTCGCAATTACATAAGCACTCAGCTACGGTTTTTCTTCGGTGGGCGCGGCCCAAGGAACTGATAGTAATAGGTCTTAAGCATACCATTATAGATCTTACGGTTTTTATCTGCTTTTCGCCCGATATCGTTCTCCGCTTTCTCATAAGATGTGATCAGATACATGGACCACTTGTCAAGCCTTTCATAGCTTTCCCCGATTTCACGATAAAGCTGAGTTAAATTCTCTTTTTCTTCCAGTCGTTCCCCATAAGGAGGGTTTGTGATGATGAATCCATATGGTTTGGGATGGCGGAGATCTTTTACCGCTCTCTGCTGGAAATGGATCAGCTTGTCCACACCTGCCATTTTTGCATTAGCTCTGGCAGCCTTCAACGCCTCAGGATCAATGTCAAAGCCCTGGATATCTGTTTCAATATTAAGATTTATCCTGTCCTGTGCCTCTTCATTTGCATCATACCAGCATTTTCTCGGAACCAGATGCTTCCATTCCTCAGCAAGGAAGGAACGGTTCATGCCGGGTGCAATATCTGCTGCCATCATTGCTGCTTCAATAGGAAAGGTACCGCTTCCGCAGAAAGGATCTACCAGAATCCTGTCTTTATTCCATGGTGTAAGCATGATCAGAGCAGATGCCAGTGTTTCTGTGATCGGAGCTTTCACTGTCATTTTACGATATCCTCTTTTATGCAGAGATACCCCTGAGGTATCAATACCGATCGTGGCCACATCTTTCATAAATGCCACGCGGATAGGAAAGCTTGCCCCATCCTCTTCAAACCAGGACACCCCGTATACGCCCTTCAAACGCTCTACAATGGCTTTTTTCATAATGGACTGGATATCAGACGGGCTAAAGAGCTTACTCTTCACAGAATTGGCCTTGGCAACCCAGAATTTCCCATCCTTGGGAATATAATTTTCCCATGGCAGGGCTTTTGTCTTTTCAAAAAGCTCGTCAAAGGTTTCTGCCTTTACTTCTGCTACTTTCAGCAGGATTCTTTCTGTGGAACGCAGAAAGATATTGGCATCTGCGATTCCCTGTGCATCTGCCTCAAATGTTACTTTTCCATCCTCTACTTTGGTAATCTCATAGCCCAGATCAAGGATCTCACGTTTCAGCACAGCTTCCATACCGAAATGACATGGAGCGATCAGTTCAAATTTTTCCATTCTTTATCCTTTCTATATGTAGATGGGACTTCCCTATAATTCTATGCTCTTAACAATATTTCCCTCAAAATCCTTAATTGTAAACACACCGTCCTCAAAGATCGCATATGTAGGCGGGTTTCCTTCTTTTGGAATGGAAACAGAACCCGGGTTGAGAAGTACATAGCCTTCTTTCTGCTCTGCTTTCAGTACATGGGTATGTCCATGGATCAGAATATCTCCTTCCTGGATCGGAGGCAGATTATTTTCATTGTAAATATGCCCATGTGTGGCATAAAAGGTTCTTCCATCCAGGTTCAGAATACAGTAGTCTGCCATAACCGGAAACTGCAGGACCATCTGATCGACCTCAGCTTCACAATTCCCACGTACAGCATAAATTTCTTTCTTCATGTCATTAAGCATGGAAATGACCTGTTTGGGAGCATATTCTCTGGGAAGATCATTTCTCGGGCCATGATAGAGCAGATCGCCCAGCAGTACCAGGCGTTCTGCCTTTTCTTCTTTATAGGCATCCAGCATTTTTCTGCAGTAGTATGCAGAACCATGGACATCTGATGCAAACATATATTTCATAGTTTTGTGTCTCCTCTTTTATAGTGTGCCGACGAGTTGATTCTTGAAACAATCTTGCAGGATAAATTTTTTTATTTCAAGGCGGAGGAAGGAGGCGTAGCGGTGGCTACGGCGACCGACGACAACGCGGAAATAAGAAATTTAGACGCAAGATTGTTCGAGAAATCAACTTGTTGGCACAATAGGTATGCCGACAGATTGATTTCTGAAATAACCTGAAGATATACCGGTTCGTATTTTTTCTCTTACACCTTATCATGCTTATGGCGAAATTACAAGATTTCTTCCCCGATATGCTCCAAAACCGCCTATAACAGACCTGGTACAGTACCCAAGCTTTGCAAGCTGCCTTGCAAGCAGAAGGCTTGCCCCGCCCCTGTCGCAGTACAGAACCAGTATTTTCCCTTTTGGAAAGGCTGTATATCCGTCTATTTCTCCATATGGCATGTTTACGGCTCCTTTTACATGACTGTGCATATAAGACTCTTTTTCTCTCAGATCTATGATCAACGTGTCCCTTCGGCCCACATAATAATCCAGCATTTTTGCAGAAATCGTTTCCACCGGAAACATGGCAGACTCCTTTTTGTTATATCATATGATATCAGGGACAGATGTGCCACTGCCTGACAAAAAACAGCCGACACATAAATTGGCTCACAGCAGATCAGGAGGGGCATTTCCCCCTCCTGATCCAATCAATATCTGTCTTCTTCTGAGCTGTAAGACTGGGAAGTTTTATTTTTTGCTTTACTTCTACAATCTGTCTCGTTTTTGCTTTTCACACTGTTTTTTGCATTACCAGCATGGTTCATTTCATTGCCATAGCTGTTCTTATCTGAAGTTCCTGTGTAATTTCTGCTGTTTTTACTCTCAGATTCATAGTTTTTTGCCATTATTATTTTCCTCCTGATGAGATTTATCTGCCCGGATCTCCTGATACTCTGCAAAATCCGGTTTTTTTCTTCCACACTTCATCGCTGAAAGTGCTTCACATTGACTATTATCCCAAAAACCGGGGGGAATATTCATCAAAATATGTTGCTTTTTTCACCAAGCTATATTATAATCATAGCTGTAAAAAGAATTTACCCTTCAAAAATTTTTTTTACATAAACCCCTTATTTAATTATTTATACTCCCCTTGAAAGTCCCGGCAGCTCCCCTGCCGGGGCTTTCTCTTTGTATTTATTCGGCTGCGAATCACTTGATAACAATTTCAGAAAAACTGCAAAAAACAGCATCGCCGGTCTCATGATCTGCGATGCTGCTCTGTTTTTTATATTCTTCTTTTCCTATTCATTTTCATATGCGCCGGCAAACAGTTTGTTTCTCAACATTTACCAGATTTCAGACTCTACTGCTGCTCTTTCAATAGAAAGACCTTTCATATAGCTGTCCATAAATGCATTGAATCCAGCCACACCTTCCGGTTTTGGATCCAGTGTGCTGCTTTCCTGATCTGCAAACACTTTATTATCAAGGAAGCTTTCCAGAGTCTCACCTTCTTCTTTATTTACCAGATAAGAAGCAAGAAGTGCGATTCCCCACGCTCCGCCCTCACCTGCAGTAGCCATTACAGATACCGGTGCATTGACAGCATCTGCCAGAATCTGCTGTCCTACGCCTTTTGTCTTGAATAATCCTCCATGACCAAGAAGACGGTCTACTTTTACATTTTCTTTCTCAAACAGAAGGTTCAGACCTACCCTCATGGCTCCAAGGCATGTATACAGATTGGTTCTCATAAAGTTTGCAAGATTGAATTTGCTCTCAGGAGAACGTACAAATAACGGGCGTCCTTCTTCAAAGCCTGTCATATGCTCGCCTGAGAAATAGCAGTAAGACAGAAGTCCGCCACAGTCCGGATCTCCTTCAAGTGCTTTATTATAAAGGGTTCCGAACAGTTTGTTCATATCCCCTTCCATACCCATAGCTTCTGCAAACTCTTTAAATATATTTACCCATGCATTCAGGTCAGAAGTACAGTTGTTGGAATGAGCCATAGCTACCAGATGTCCGGACGGAGTGGTAACCATATCAATTTCTTTATAAGGTCTGGAAAGCTCTTTTTCCAGAACGATCATGGCAAATACAGAAGTTCCTGCGGAAACATTACCCGTACGTACTGCTACACTGTTTGTGGCAACCATGCCTGTTCCTGCATCACCTTCCGGAGGGCACATCGGGATTCCGGCTTTCAGTTTTCCTGTTACGTCGAGAAGTTTCGCACCTTCTTCTGTAAGAACACCGGCATCTTCACCTGCAACAAGGGCTTTCGGCATAATATCGCGAAGTTTCCATGAGAATCCATAAGGAGCAACCAGTTCATCGAATTTATCAACCATCTCCTGGTTGTAATCTGCCTTTGTGGTATCAATCGGGAACATACCTGCTGCGTCACCGATACCGAGAACTCTCTTTCCTGTCAGTTTCCAGTGGACATAAGCCTCCAGAGTTGTAATATAATCGATATCTTTTACATGTTCCTCGCCATTAAGAATTGCCTGGTACAGATGTGCGATACTCCATCTCTGAGGAATATTGTAATTAAACAGCTCCATCAGCTTTTCACTGGCTTCCCCTGTAATATTATTTCTCCATGTACGGAATGGTACAAGAAGTTCTCCCTCTTTGTTAAATGGCATATATCCATGCATCATGGCGCTGACGCCAAATGCACCTACAGATTCCAGTTCTATGTCATATTTTGCCTTCACATCCCTTGCCATATCCTGATAACAGTCCTGAATGCCTGTCCAGATATCATCAAGGCTATATGTCCAGACACCGTTTTCATAACGATTTTCCCATTCATGACCGCCAGATGCGATTGGCTGATTTTTATCATCTACAAGTACTGCTTTGATCCTGGTAGAACCAAATTCAATACCAAGCGCTGTTTTGTTAGCGAGAATCGCTGCTTTTGCTTCTGCTGCTCCCATTTTTATGTACCTCCCTGTTTCTCTGTTATTTATGATTACAGATCATTCGACAATCTATAATCATATATTGTTTGTACACCAATATTATTGCATTTCTTTTATTGTTTTACCATGGAAATTTTACGGTTTTAACATACTTTTTATTACTTTAAACTTCTCAGGGCGGCCATTCCAGGCAGTTAATTTCAGCCTGATATGACAGCCTCTGTATTAATTACAAAAATTATTATTTTCTGAATGCAAGTTCATTCCATCTCAGTTCATTCTTGAAATCACGAATATTTGTATCTTTATCAATGTAAACAGCTTCAATACCCATAGCTGCTGCCCAGTCACCCATCTGCTCTGCTGTCAGGTCATAGGAAAATGCTGTATGGTGGGCTCCGCCTGCAAGGATCCATGCTTCTGCACCTGTCTTAAGATTTGGCTGTGGTGTCCAGAATGCACTTCCTACAGGAAGCTTCGGCATCGGTTTCTCAACCTTCTTGCATTCCACATCGTTGATGATCAGACGGAAACGGTCTCCAAGATCGATCAGGGATGTTGCAATACCCGGGCCTGTCTTGCTTGTGAATACAAGTCTTGCAGGATCTTCTCTGTCACCCATGGAAAGCGGGCATACTTTAATGCCGATCTTACCATCTGCGACAGACGGGCATACCTCAAGCATATGAGACTGAAGGATTCCTTCTTTTCCAGGTACAAAGTTATATGTATAGTCTTCCATCATGGAAGTTCCTTTTGCATCTTTTACACCAGCTGTCATGATCTTCATCAGACGAACCATTGCAGCTGTCTTCCAGTCGCCTTCTGCACCGAATCCATAGCCTTTTTCCATAAGTCTCTGGATTGCAAGTCCGGGAAGCTGTTTAAGAGCACCCAGATCTCCAAAGTGTGTAACGATTGCCTGATAATTTTTCTCTTCCAGGAATTTCTCAAATCCGATCTCAATCTGAGCCTGAACTGCTACATGACGTTTAAATTCTTCCGGATCTCTTCCCTCAAGAAGAATATCATATTTGCTGTAGTATTCATCTACCAGCGCATCTACATCACCTTTAGCTACATCTTTTACATAATCAGCAATCTCATTTACAGGATAAGCATCAACTTCCCATCCGAATTTGATCTGTGCTTCTACTTTATCACCTTCTGTAACAGCTACGTTTCTCATGTTATCTGCTACACGACATACGCGGATATGGCTGCTCTCCATGATACCAACTGCTGTACGCATCCAGGAAGCAAGTCTTTCCTGAACATCTTTATCTGCCCAGTGTCCGACAATAACTTTTCTTTCGATTCCCATTCTTGTAACAATATGACCATATTCACGACCGCCATGAGCAGACTGGTTTTCATTCATAAAATCCATATCAATGGTATCATAAGGAATCTCCTCATTAAACTGTGTATGAAGATGGCAAAGCGGTTTTCTGTATTCTTTCAGACCAAGGATCCATGATTTTGCCGGTGAGAAAGTATGCATCCATGTGATAACACCTGCACAGTCCTCATCTGCATTTGCCTCATTAAATGTTTTACGGATCAGTTCGTTTGTGATCAGTGTTGGTTTCCATACTAATTCAAATGGAAGAACACCACTCTTGTTTAATTCCTCAACAATGATTCTGGAATGCTCAGCAACTTTTCTTAAGCACTCATCTCCGTAAAGATCCTGTGAACCTGTACAAAACCAGAACTTATAGTTTCTTCCTGTTTTCATGATAAAATTCCTCCTGGATTTATTTTTATTTTTTATTTATTTCATTTGTTTACAATATTTTTCTGCATGATCCCCGTATGATCAGTTCCGGATAAATCAGTCTTTCAACCTTACTTTCTTCTTCAGGAACTCCGTTGATCTTCTCAAGTATAAGCTCTGCTGCCATTTCTCCCAGCTTTTCCTGCGGATGAGCTATCGTTGTGATTCCGCTTCCTCGCTGAGCATACAGTGAATTGTCATAACCGGTAATGGAAATATCATCCGGTATCCTGACTCCCATTTTCTCCAGTTCTTCCATAACCTGAACAGCAATCTGATCATTGTAACAGACGATTCCATCCGGAAGCTGTCCGCTCTGTACCATTTCTTTTGCCATCAGTGCAGGTTTTACTTTCCTGTCCTCTGTATGAAACCAGACAACATCATCAGGATCATAGGCAATCCCTGACTCCTGTAAGGCCTTCACATATCCCTTGTGGCGCTCCAGTCCCTGCATATCGTCTGCCTTAAAGAAACCCTTGATCTTTTTATGTCCCAGTTCCAGCAGATATTTTGTTACAAGATAGCCTCCCTGTGCATCATCCATAAGAATATGAGGTTTATCCCTCATTTCTGAATAGATTCCCTGAATAAACACATACGGAATTTCAAATTTATCCAGATTCTGATAAAGATTTCTGTGTTTACAGATCATCTCACTTTTGCTTGGTTCAATGATCAGTCCATCAATATCTTTCTTCAGAAGTTCCTCCAGACATCTGGCCTCTTTCTGTCTGCTGTTTGCTGTGTTTTTCAGGATAATACTGTAACCGCTTTCTGAAAGGACATTATCCATTCCCTGTATCAGTCTCGGAAAAATATAATCAGAAATATATGTGGTCACTACCGCAATATTCTTTGAATTCTTTATATGGCGCACATTCTCAGAGCAATAAGTACCTCTCCCGTGAAATGCCTCCACATATCCGTCCTGCTCCAGGATTCCCAGTGCCTTACGAACCGTATGTCTGCTCAGGGAATATTTCTGTGAAAGCTCATTTTCTGAAGGAAGCTTCTCTCCCGGCCGGATAGCTCCTGACATAATATCACTTCTGAGCTGTTCCATCAGTGAGAAATATTTCGGCTTTCCATTATCTGTCATGTCTTCTTCCCTCCTGTATTTAGGATACAACTTGTACGCACGTACGAACAAGTTGTTTTTTATGCATAAATTATACAAAATATCGAGAGATTTTTCATTAGTTTTTTCCAAAACACCTCGAGGGATAGTGATATGTGAACAGTAACAGTTCATCCTTTACGAAAGTTACCAATATCCGATTGATTTCAACATCACTTCGGCTCAGCTTTTTCTATACCATAACATTCATGGCAAATCCCATGTACCGCCATACGTATTTCTTTATCCAGACGTGAATTACAGGTGATCAGAGTCACCATTCTCTCCCTTTCATCAGGCTCTACTCCTGTGTCATACATGGAATTATTTTTCAATATAGATAATTGTCTCCTGTATGCAGGACTGGATAACTTGTATCCATATTCAAATGCCGGGCTTTTGGAAGATGCCTGTTCCACAGAAAAAATTTTGTACAGAAACTTTCTTTTTGGTGTTGTGATCTCAATTTCAGGACATTTTTTCAGAAATTCAGGCTGTTCATAACGGTTCAGATTTGCAAACATCATATTACCTTCTATATTATGCCCGTAAAGAATACTGTGGGAATCTGTAAAATTCTTTTTTATGTCATGTTCCAGAAAAATACATCCAAACAGATCTTCCTCTCCTCTGAAATTATGTTTCAGGTAATATTCATCATCTGCCGCCTGAACTACAGGATAAGAAATATCGGCTCCCGGGACAGTAATCCAAGCAACTGTCTGAGAGTTGATCTTTCTTAAATTTTCCCAGGAAATCCCGAAGGATTCCCTGATTTCATCTGTACAGTTTTTGTTTTTTGATTCAGAAGATCTTCTCTGTTTTTTCCTGCGTTTTTTTTCACTGTTTTTTGTACTGCTGTCTTCATCAGTTTTTTTGCCATCTGCCAATAATCCGGCACCTTCTCTGTTCTTCACCCCTGCCATTTGGGAAAGCTCTGCATATTCCTGCCTTGCTGCAAGATTCTGTTCATAACTTTTTATATAGAAGCCGGCACAATATATAAGAAGCCCGATTGCTGCTATGATCATACTTACTGCAAATGTTCTGAGTTTTTTCATTTCCGCGGCATACCCTTTATATTTCTTTTCCCGGAAACAGTTCTTCTGTAGATCACCACACCTCCTGTCAGCAGTCCCATTCCGATAAGTCCAAGAACAGCCATCATTTTAAACGGTCTGACATCTCCTGTTTTAGAACTTCCTGCCATGGAACCACCCTGATAGCTTCCGTATCCACCGGAATATCCACCCGAATTTGCGTAACTGCTGCCTCCGCTTCCGGAAGTCGTTCCTCCATTATTTCCACCATTGTAAGATGCCAACGGTGCTTTCGTCGGTACAGGAGTCATTTTCGGGCAGGTTCCCGGTACAGATGGTGTTGGTGTGGCTTTTGGCTGCTCTGTCGGTTTCGGTACTTCTGTAGGTTTTGGTGTCTCTGTCGGCTTTGGTGTTTCTGTTGGTTTCGGTGTTACAGACGGTGTTGGTGTGGCAGTCGGTTCTGCTTTTGCTTTCACATATGCCTCCTGCTGTGCAGTAATTTCCGGTGAAATATCACCTCTTGCTTTCGCTGTGTTTACAATTTTTTCAGGCTCTGTGCTTTCTGTTTTAAATACCATTTCATAGCAGACTTCAATTTTATCCATATCTGACAACGATGCTCCTGTCTGAATTACAAATCCTGTATCATCTGCCTCTATTTTGGCATCTTTCAGTTCTATACCGTTTTTCTTCACAAAAATGCTGTCTTTTACAATGGAAGCCCCTTGGGTTTCCAGTTTATCTTCGATAACAATATTCTGATCTGTGACATCCTCACGCAGTTGTCTTACTGTCAGTTTATAATATCCTTTTTCACCGGACGCATACTCTTTCTTATCTGATTCCTTCACAATTTCCAGAATCGGACTGTGTACCTCTGTCTCTGCTTCCCCGGTTGCAGGTATCTTTTCACTGCTGTCTGCAACTGCAGTATTGTGCACTTTCTGTCCTGCCAGGGCTGCATCAATCACTGCTGCCTGATATTCCACGATCATACTTTTCTGTTCCTGACAGTCCAGAGGATTATACATTACCTGCTCAAAAAGACCGCCTTTATCATTATCGCAGATACTATATCTACTATCCCTGACCAGTGTCCTGCCTGTTGACATCAGGAAAGTATTATCATCATTGATCTGTACATCAGCATCTGCCACATTTCCTTTCTCATCCATCAGAATCACCGAATCCTTCAGAAGACGTACTCCCTGAGTATCGATCACATCCTGCAAAGTAACATTACGCGCCACACATCCGGTCTGCTCCTGTGTCAGGACAATGCGATATGTAATAATATCACCATATTTGTAAAATGGTTTGTCCGTCGTCTTCTCTACTTTAAGAACAGGCGAGTTCACCCAGATTTTTGAGGAGTCCTTTACTTTCTGTGCATTATCTGCATACGCCTGTGCTGTATTTACAATCTCCATCCCATTTACGCTTTCCTGCGCAGTACAGCGGAAATTAACAGTCACAGGTGTCTGATACGGAAGATCTGAAATCGTCACGATCCATCCGGTTCCCTGACGTGTAACCTGACAGCTGACCGGTTTTTCCACTGTTTCTTTATAATTTTCCGGATTCAGCTGATTTCCTGCATCATCAGTTCCTGCCACCGGATTCTGAATAACAGCCGGAACACCGCTTACAGTAACAGCATCTTCAGCTCCGTCCAGAGCCAGCCCTTCAGGAAGGGAAAGATCACTGATCACAAGATTTCTTGCGATAGATCCCTTCTGAAGATTATTAACCGTAACCTGATAATTCACCTGTTCTCCTACCCGAAATTCATTTTCCGCACGTCCGTCCCCGGCTGCCAGATATGGATTCTGAAAACTTTTCTCAATAGAAAGAACTGCTGTATTTACATACACTTCTGCGTCATCCTGTGAAACAGGGGCATTCTGCGCCTGCACATTGGCAACATTAATGCTTTCCATTCCATTTGCCGCTTCCGTAACTGTGCAAAGGAAAGAAATCATAACCGGAGTATTTGCCGGAAGATCTGAAATGTTCAGTCTCCATCCGCTTCCCTCCTGAAGAAATTCATAATTCACCGGTTTCTCTGATGTCTCATTATAAAATTCCGGATTGAGCTGGTTCAAAACATCTTTGGTCCCTGCTGTCAGCTGCGTAATATTCTGCGGGATTCCGCTTACCGATACATCCTCTGCCGATGAAAGCGCAAGTCCTGCCGGCATACCGGTATCCCAGACAGTTACGTTCCGGGCCACTGTACCTGCTTTTTTATTCTCCACCACCACATTGTACTGTACCTGTTCTCCGACCTGCCATTCATAATGATCTGCAGATTTCTCAATCCAGAATTCTCCTGAATTTACATATACTTCTGCATCATCAGATCTCTCATCTGTATTAGCAGCTTTTACAGTTGCTGCATTTACGCTTTCGTGTCCATTTGCCTCTTCCTGTGCGATACAATGGAAAATAATCGTTACAGGCTGACTGTATGGCACATAAGAACAATAAAAGGAAAATCCGTTCTCATCTGCATTCAACTGAGAATCCACAGGTCTCGCTTCATATGCCTGTCCTGTTTTCTTATCCGGTACGGGATAGTTTACCTGTTGCTGAACTCCCAGTACTTCCATGCTCTGTGTACCACCTGCCAGAACCAGTCCCTGCGGCAGACCAATATCAGTAATAGTTACATCTTTTGCAATTGTTCCTGCCGTTACATTATTCACCACGATCCGGTAAGCTACCTGCTCTCCTGCCTGCCATTCATATTTGTCTGCTGTTTTATCAATTTCAAGCTGTGGACTGTTCGGCCATACTTCTGCCATATCCTTTCTGGATTCCTGTTCTCCTGTCTCAGGATTGATCAGATTATCCGCTGTTGCAGTCACAATATTTTCCCATTCCTGTCCATTGGAATCCGCAGATGCCTGACATTTAAAACGGATTGTGATCGTCTCCCCATACTTCAGGGACGGACACTCTGCTTTCCATCCATTTTCTCCCTGTCCGGTAAGCGTACAGTTCTCACCTCCCTGACTTGTCTCTACAGCATACTGCCCTTCCAGAAGCTGCAGACATGATGGAAGCTCGTCTGTAATAACAACATTTACTGCTTTTACATCCTGTTTTGTCTGAGAAACCAGAATCTCATAATCTATGATATCTCCCGTTTTCCATTCATACTGAGAAGTATTTTTCTTTACTTCCAGTTCCGGTGGAATCACACCCTTTACCCACACTGTTTCCGTATCCATTGTATCTCCGCTTCCGTTTGTACGTTCATAACTCATGGATGCATGGTTTGATACAAGAATACTGTATCCATCCTCTGCAAGGTATTTTGAAATGTTAATTTCTGATTCCGGTCTCTGGCGTACTTTTAAAGTAAATGTGTAAGTCTGATTATCTGTAAATGCTTCATCCTGAAGGCTCTCTGCTTTGGCCCTGCAGGTCACTTTCTGTCCTTCAACAGCAACATCAAACCAGTCTGTCACTGTCTGCCCTGTATCATTCACAATACTGACTTTTGATGCATCCTCTATAGTAAGACAATCCTCAAGTATATCCTGCACTACAAAGGATTTCAGTCTATTGGGTGTCACCTCTGCCCGGATCATATACTGAAATTCCTGTCCCTGACGAATGCCAAAAGGTTTTTCTTTTGATGCGGCAGCTGCCTGTTCCCATGTACAGTTTGCCTCTCCCACACGTTTTTCAGGTGCTTTTTTCATCTCAACATCGCCGAAACAATAGGATGTAAAATCAAAATATGCATATGCTTTACAGTATTTCTGTCCTTTAAAGTTCGGACAATAACTGTTGCCTGATGGATCCAGATATTTATTTCTTGTAATCTCTGCCCATCTTTCCTGAGAACCGGCTTTTGCAATGGCATCTTCACGACTTTTATCCCATTTATCCAGTCTGAACTGATGACAGAATTCTACCGTAAAATTATCTGTATTATAAAAAAGATTCAGCCATCCTCTCGGATCATCCGGCTCAACGGAACCAAGGGGTGAGCTTACAGAATTTCCATCTACCGTCAGATAATCATTGTTTTTCAGAACATATGCATTATCCAGACTGCTGTCTGACGGAATACGGACTCCCTGTCCCGCATCAATATCACGTATGGTTCCATGGCCACTGATCGGCAGTGTTTCTTCTGTTCCATGCTTCAGAAACTGAAACTTAACCTTTGCGTATCCTACAGAATAAATAAATACACCGATACTGTTTTTGGAAAAGCCAACCATTGGATAAGCTTCATTATCTTTCCATGCAAACGTAGCTCCGCCTTTATTCTGAACAATCGATTCTGCAGTGCGCAGATCATAACGGGGTTCTGCATTCTCTACTCCCACAAGAATGAGTCTGACATCAACAATATTTCCATTTCCATCTTTTCCTACATTGTTATAACGCATCCCTGCGCTTCCGGCTTTATAGTCCGCTCCTACACGAACGCACTCTGTGTCACGTTCGCTTTTTCCATTGTCTGAAAAAGCTTCCCTGTCCAGATTATCACACCCAAAAGATTCATATGTGGTAATTCCGGGCTGAAACTTCATGTTAAAGCGATAACCATAATCTACCACCTTGTCACTGTCCCATGTTTCTACAGTTAACGGTGCCGCCTGAGTTACGCAGACAGGCACAAGCCCCAGAATTGCCTGCAGAATAAAAAGTATTGCAAGCAGCAAAGCTCCAAGGCGTTCTTTCAGTTTGAAATTGTGTTTCATTTTCCGTCTCCTTTCCGAACAAAAAATATAAAAATAAATGTGGGATTTTTCCCTGCACCAGGCAGGATTAAAGAATAGAAATAAGTTGAAATGTATGATTATAAATATTCAAGGGGAATTAATATCGTGAAACAAGAACGTTTACACTTAAGATTTTAAGATTCTGCGCAGGGTTTCTTTTCTGAAACCCTGCATAGATTTTCATTGATCATTTCTTTTCTTCAGCCATGAAAGAAAATAAAGAATAATTGCAAGAATTATAAAAAACGGAATCGCAACTCCGATTATCAGTATCAGTAAAACAATTATAACAGCCGCTGCTGCAATAACAACAGCCCTGCCATGCCAGGTAGAAAGATCGATTACTTTTTTCCATCTTTTCTCCTGCTGATGAGGAAGCTCTGTCTCATTGCCATAACTGCTTCCGTAAGAAGAATACTCTCCGTAATCTTCCTGTGTACTTCCATCATCTGTATCGATCAGAGTTTTTGCTATCAGATGTGGATCTCCCAGTTCCTGCAGTACCTCCTGCTCTGAACGTCCGCCACGTACCTGAGACTGTATATAATCTTCATAATACCTGATATGTGCCGCTGCTTTGCCTTCCTGCATCTGCCCGGCAAGCTGGCTTCTCAGGATTTCCAAAAATTCTTTTCTGTTCATCTTCTACACTCCATTTTGCCAGAAATACATATCAAAACTCTACTGCTCTCTCCGTTATCAGTAACGTTCGTACTCTTATTTTACCATATATACCGCAGGTAGCAACTAATATAATCATAAACTTTTTATGAAATTCTTATAAACTCAGTTACTGTTCACTCCGTTCTCAGTAACTGAGCCAAAATTCATTCCAGATTGCCTGCGGCAATGGAAGTTTGGCTTGTATGTCATTTCCCGACAATTTTTGCATACATCTCCGGTCTGCGGTCTCTGAAAAGTCCCCAGTTCAGTCTGTCTGCCTTTAATGCATCCAGGTCAAAAGTGCTTACAAGCACCCCCTCTTCCCCTCCGGGCAGTTCTGCACAGAGAGCACCTGTGTTGTCTGTGATAAAAGAAGAGCCGTAAAAATTAAGAGCAGATTTCTGCATTCCGTTTTCCGGACATGGCTCCACTGTTTCCTCACCGATTCTGTTGGCAGCGATCACAGGGATCAGGTTGGAGGCAGCGTGTCCCTGCATACATCTTCTCCAGTGTTCCATGCTGTCACATTCCAGGATGGGTTCACTGCCGATGGCAGTGGGATAAAAGAGAAGCTCTGCTCCCTGCAGTGCCATACATCTTGCCGTTTCCGGGAACCACTGATCCCAGCAGATTCCAACTCCAATGGTTCCAAATCTGGTATCAAAAACCTTAAAGCCGGTATCTCCCGGTGTGAAATAGAATTTTTCCTGATAATAATGGTCATCCGGAATATGTGTTTTCCGGTAAACGCCGAGATTCTTCCCATCTGCATCCAGAACCGCAACGCTGTTATAGGTATTATTGACCTCTTTTTCATAAAAACTGACCGGGATCACAATCCCCAGCTCTGCCGCTACCCTGCTGAAATGACGCACTGCAGGGTTTTCCTCTGCAGTCTGCGCATATTCATAATACTCATATCTGCGCTCCTGGCAGAAATAGGGCCGTTCAAAAAGCTCCGGAAGAAGAACAATCTCAGCTCCCTTTGCTGCTGCCTGACGCACCAGTTCCTCTGCATGGGCAATATTTTTCTCCACACTTTTACTGCATTTCATCTGAACTGCTGCCACTGTTACATTTCTCATCCTGTCTGTTCCTCCTGCTCCTGTTTACATAAGTAAGTTTTTTCATAACTTTCAGGTATAACCCTCAAACACATGACTCTCAAAGTTTTCTGCATCAAGGTCAGATATTTTTTCCGGGAATCTGCTGGGTAATACAGTGAATATTTCCACCGCCGACAATGATGGCTCTGGCATCAATGGGATAAATCCTTCTTTCAGGAAAACACTTCTGCAGAATCTCCACTGCCCTTTTGTCATTTTCATCCCCAAATTGTGGAAGGATGATCCCTCCATTGGAAATATAGAAATTCACGTAACTGGCAGCCATCCGTTCTCCTGCTTCCCGTTCGTCTTCTCCCTCTTCAAACACAAAGCCATCCACATCTTCCTGGGTAAGGCAGACCGGTTTCTGAGGAATCGGAAGCTTATGAATCTTAAATTTTCTGCCTTTTGCATCTGTTTCCTGTTCCAGCACCTTCAGATCAGCCAGCGACATGGCATACTGCGGATCTGTCTCATCCTCTGTCCATGCAAGCACAACCTCTCCGGGCCTTACAAAAGCGCACACGTTATCCACATGCTCATTGGTTTCATCCTGATAGATTCCACATGGAAGCCAGATAATCTTGTGGACACCGAGCCAGTACTTCAACTGTTCCTCTATCTGTTCCCTGCTCATCTGAGGATTGCGTCCCTGACTCAGAAGACAGGCCTCTGTAACGATCAGAGTCCCCTCTCCGTCAGAATGGATGGAACCGCCCTCAAGCACAAAAGGTCTGGCATCCAGACATGGACAACCAAGAGTCCTGCAGATAAAGGCAGCCACCCTGTCGTCCTTCTCCCAGTTCCGGTAAAGTCCATCAAAGTCTCCTCCCCAGGCATTAAACTGCCAGTCAACTCCACAGACCGCCCCTTTCTCATCCAGAACCATGGTTGCTCCCACATCTCTGGCCCAGGCGTCATCTGTCTCGCATTCCAGCAAAGTCACACCGGAAACATTCCCAAGCTGATTCTTTGCATTCTCCATCTGAGCTTTGGAAACCAGCATATACACCTTTTCGCTCTCTCCAATAGCCTCTGCAACTTTCACAAATGCTTTCTGTGCTTCCCTTGCCCCATAATTCCAGGAACCGGGACGTTCCGGCCAGATCATCACACATCCCTCATGAGGCTCAAATTCTCCGGGCATACGATATTTTGTTCTGTTCTTCTCTGTAACTTCCATGTCTGTCTCCTTTTCTTTGATAGCCCGGCAGATATCAGGAAAGCCGGCTCTTAAAGTCTTCGTATCCGAAATGTCTGATAACCTCACACTCTCCGTCCTCATGCATAACCGCAATATCCGGCAGCGGCATACCGTTAAATGTATTATTCTTCACCATAGAATAAATCGCCATATCCATAAAATACAGCTTGTCCCCGATCCGGATCTCTCTGTCAAAGGAATAATCTCCGATTACATCTCCTGCCAGGCAGGTGCAGGAAGATAAGCGGTAGGTATATGCCTTCTCCCCTGCTTCCCCGCTGTCCTTAAGAGGCGGACGATAGGGCATCTCCAGCACATCCGGCATATGGCAGGCTGCAGAAGCATCCAAAATCAGCGTTCTGATCTCATTTTCCACAATGTCCATAACCTCTGTCACCAGATATCCGGCATTCAGGGCAACAGCCTCCCCGGGCTCCAGATAAATATCCAGATCATAGGTTTCCTTCATATGCTGAATACATTTTTCCAGGAGCTTTACATCATAATCCTCTCTGGTAATATGATGTCCGCCGCCCATATTCAGCCAGGAAACCTCAGACAGAAATTCTCCAAACTTCTCCTCTACCGCCTGCAATGTTTTCTCCAGGTCATCCGCATTCTGTTCGCAGAGCGTATGAAAATGCAGTCCGTCGATCCATTTCAGACATTCCCCGTCAAAGTTCTCTCTGGTAACCCCCAGCCTTGAACCCGGCGCACAGGGATCATAGATCGCATGATCCCCCTGAGTGGAGCATTCCGGATTAATACGGAGTCCCAGACTGGCTCTGGTACACACTTCTTTAAATTTCTTCAGCTGTGCTGTGGAATTAAAGATAATATGGTCACAGATACGATCCAGTTCCTCTATATCTTCTGTACGGTAAGCAGGGGAAAAAACATGATTCTCTTTCCCCATCTCTTCATATCCAAGCCTTGCCTCAAACAGACCGCTGGCAGTGGTACCTGCCAGATATTTTCCGATCATGGGATACAGAGCAAAGCCGGAAAACGCTTTCTGCGCCAGAAGGATCTTACACCCGGTATCCTCCTGGACTTTTTTCAAAATCTCCAGATTCTCCCGCATCTTCTTCTCATCGATCACATAGCAGGGAGTTTGCAGTTGATCAATCTTCATTGGCTTTCCAGACCTTTACCAGTTCAGGATCTTCGCAGACTTTCCATGGAAGTCCCCATTTGTTCAGTGCTTCCATATATGGATCCGGATCAAATTCTTCCACATTAAATACACCCGGCTTCTTCCACTGTCCGGTCACTACCATCATGGAACCGATCATAGCCGGAACACCTGTTGTATAGGAGATTGCCTGGGATTCCACCTCTTTATAGCATTCCTGATGATCACATACATTATAAATATAAATACTTTTCTCTTTTCCGTCCTTAACACCTGTGAAAATACAGCCGATATTTGTTTTACCCACTGTTCTCGGACCCAGAGATGCAGGATCCGGCAGAAGAGCTTTCAAAAACTGGATCGGCACGATCTCCTGTCCATTAAATTCCACAGGTGCGGTGGAAAGCATTCCTACATTTTCCAGACATTTCATATGTGTCAGATAGCTCTGTCCGAATGTCATAAAGAAACGGATCCTCTGTACTCCCGGAATATTTTTTGCCAGTGATTCAATCTCTTCATGATGAAGAAGATACATATCCTTCTTTCCTACCTCAGGGAAATCGTAGACAGATTTAAATTCCATAGGCTCTGTTTCTACCCAATGTCCGTCTTCCCAGTAGGAACCATTTGCGGAAACCTCTCGAAGATTGATCTCCGGGTTAAAGTTTGTGGCAAAAGGATATCCATGATCACCGCCGTTACAGTCCAGAATATCAATGGTATGGATTTCATCAAAATAATGCTTCAGGGCATAAGCACTGAATACACTGGTAACACCCGGATCAAAACCGGTTCCCAGAAGAGCAGTCAGTCCTGCTTCCTTAAATTTCTCATCATAAGCCCACTGCCAGGAATAATCGAAATATGCAGTAAAGCCTTTTTCTTTACATCTCTTTTCATAGATTGCACGCCATGTGGGATCTTCTGTATCCTCTGCTTCATAATTGGCAGTATCAATATAATCCGCACCGGCTTCCAGACATGCATCCATGATGGTAAGATCCTGATATGGAAGTGCCACATTCAGGACAGCATCCGGCTTATAGGCTCTGATCAATTCTGCGACCTCTGCTGCATTATCCGCATCTACCTTTGCTGTCTCAATTTTTGTCTTCGTTGTACTTTCAATCTTCTCTTTGAGTGCATCGCATTTTTCCTTTGTCCTGCTTGCGATCATAATCTCTGTAAAAACATCGCTGTTCTGACAGCATTTGCGAATTGCCACTGAAGCTACCCCACCACATCCGATTACCAATAATCTGCTCATAAA
Source organism: Blautia sp. Marseille-P2398 (assembly GCF_964240315.1). NCBI lineage: Bacteria > Bacillati > Bacillota > Clostridia > Lachnospirales > Lachnospiraceae > Blautia > Blautia sp. Marseille-P2398. The sequence continues at coordinate 46,922 of NZ_CAXSTD010000004.1, read as the reverse complement.
CTGTTTTCCTCCTCTTCCAGTAAATCTTCTACATATTTTGGAAGCATAAATGCTCCTCTGTGAAGGTTTGTTGTATAATACCATGTTTCTATATTAAGATTATCAAACCTCTCCGGCCTGAAATCTTCCAGTGGATGATATTTCTTTGATGCAAATCCAAAAAGCCAGTATCCCGAGGGACAGGTAGGGATATGTGCCTGATAAACCCTGCTCACCGGAAATGACCGGAAAACCTTTCTGTGCATCTTTCTGCATTCCACCTCATCCTCATCATAAAAAGGACTTCCATGCTGATAAACCATGATTCCGTCATCTCTGAGAGCCTTATAACAGCTTCCGTAGAATTCCTTTGTAAAAAGTCCCTCTGTATGTCCCAGCGGATCTGTGGAATCATTGATGATCAGGTCATATCTGGCCTTTTTATTCCGCAGGAACCGAAGGCCGTCTTCATAATAAATGTTGACTCTCTCATCCTTCAGTCCCTGGGCAATATCCGGAAACATCTCCGCACATACATCCACAAACATTTTATCGGATTCCACCACATCAATGCTCTCAATCTGTGGATAATGGATCAGTTCTCTGGCAACTCCACCGTCACCGCCGCCGATGATCAGAACATTTTTTACATTGGGATGTACTGTCATTGGCACATGCGTGACCATTTCATCATAAATAAATTCATCCTTGTCAGAAAATACGATCTCACCGTCCAGAGCCACAAATCTTCCAAATTCTTCAGACTCAAACACATCGATTCTCTGAAATTCACTTTCCCCTGAAAATAACTGTCGGTTAATCCGGACAGAAAGCTTTACATTTCCTGTATGGAACTCGGAATACCATAATTCCATGATCAGATACCCCCTTTCAGGACCTGAAGATTTTCTACCTTCGGATCCTCCATTCCCTGCATGGAACAGCCTTTGTCTCTTGCATAAAGAATGTATTCTACAATTTCCTGTGTCACCATTTCTCCAGGAGCAAGAATCGGGATTCCCGGAGGATAACACATAACAAATTCACCGCTGATCCTGCCTGCCGCCTGTTCCATGGGCAGAGATTCTTTCTCCGCATAAAATGCCTGCTGTGGAGACGCCACCACTGCAGGTGCGATATATTCCCCGGAAAGCATACCTGTGCTGTCCTTCTTATACAGACGTTCAATATCAGCCAGTGCCCCTACCAGTCTCTCAATATCCTGAAGCCTGTCTCCGATGGAAATGTAAGCCAGAATATTACAGATATCTCCAAACTCAATCTGAATATCATATTCATCTCTGAGAAGATCATAAACTTCAATACCTGCCAGCCCATTTCCCAGTGTATAAATGGAGAGTTTTGTAACATCAAAATCAAAAACACTGGTTCCATTGATCAGATCCATACCATATGCATAATAACCGCCGATCTCATTGATCTCCTCTCTGGCATACTGCGCCATCCCTGCAACCTTTTCAAAGGCTTCCTCTCCCCTGAGTGCCAGATTTCTTCTGGAGATATCCAGACTGGACAACAGAAGATAAGAAGCGCTTGTGGTCTGAGTCAGATTGATGATCTGGCGCACTTTCTCTGCATTCATACTCTTATTCAAAAGCAGCAGCGAACTCTGTGTCAGACTTCCGCCGGATTTGTGCATGGAAACTGCCGCCATGTCAGCACCTGCCGCCATTCCGGATACAGGAAGGTTTCTGCCGAAATAAAGATGGGTTCCATGAGCCTCATCTGCCAGCACCTTCATTCCTCTTGCATGAGCCTTCTTTACGATAGTCCGCAGATCCGAACAGATTCCATAATAGGTAGGGTTATTTACAAGAACTGCCACCGCATCCGGATTCTCATCCATAGCCTTCTCCACCTGACTGACTTCCATGCCAAGGGAAATGCCCAGCTGCGCATTCACCTCCGGGTTTACATAAACCGGAATTGCACCGCACAGTACCAGGGCATTGATGGCACTTTTATGTACATTTCGCGGCAGAATGATCTTATCCCCTGCCTTGCAGACAGACAGGATCATGCTCTGCACTGCAGATGTGGTTCCTCCTACCATAAGGAATGCATGCGCTGCGCCAAAAGCATCTGCTGCAAGCTCCTCCGCTTCTCTGATCACCGAAACCGGGTGGCAGAGATTGTCCAGCGGCTTCATAGAATTAACATCCAGCCCCACACATTTCTCTCCCAGCAACTGTGCAAGCTCCGGATTTCCTCTTCCTCTTTTATGTCCCGGCACATCAAAGGGAACGACTCTCTTCTTTCGGAAACGTTCCAGTGCTTCATATATGGGCGCATGCTGTTGTCTTTCATAATCCATTTGACATGTTCCTCTTTTCCTGTCGTCATGTACCGGCAAATACAGTTCTATCATTCAGCAATTGTATACTGCCTCAAACCGGCACAATGATTCAATTATTTCTCTATATATTCAAGTCGAACGCATGTGAGACACATCCTCGCAAAGCGTTTATCTCCAACCATATCCTTTATATTTGCTATATCTGCACAAAAAAGAAGCAGATAAGTTCATTCACCATCTGCTTCTCTCATGATCTATAGAATTTCTCAGGCTCTGTCTCTTTATATACTGACCGGATTTCCCGTATAAATCCGTCTGTATCCTGTGCCTGTTCCCGTATTCTGAAATATTCATGACTGCTGTCGTCTTCAATCGCTGGCAAATATATGCTATGCTCTTATTGACCGTTTCACAAGATGATGTGTGCTTACGCACTGATTATTATAAAGTAATCAACTTATAAAATTTGAGCTTCTAACTCAATCAATAATGTGGTGTCTCCCACCCGGCAACTGCCCCGCCTGTCCGTATGGCTTAACATTCAGAAACTGTCTCTGAATGTGAGCAAATATTTGCATGAAAACGATAGTGTCTTTTCATACTAAAGATGAGAATAACATATCTTCTGAACTGTTGTCAATTCCATTTTCCATATTTTGCACTAGAGCGTGTCTGAAAAAGGCTTTCTGCAAGATGTGCGTCACAATTTGTGGGATATTTTGCCCGGATGAGGGCGCCGTAGCGGGCTACGGCAACTGAATTCGGGTGAAATATCCCGCAAAGTGGGGGCGTACAGATTGCGGGAATGATTTTTCAGACACGCTCTAGCTTTACCCGCTTTTTATATTTTCTTCATTTATCAGGGAAAACTGTGTTTATTTTTTAACAATTTCTTTCCTTGAGAAAACGTATTTTCTTTCATGACCAGGGATTACGATTCTCTTCTCTTATCAATTTGCACAACTTTTATCCAGTTTACTCACATTTTTTGACGTTTCAACAAAATTTTCTTGACATTTTTTTCTCAAAATGATATATTGTATTCATCAATTGAAAGAACCTTCGAGTACTGACGGAAAGAGTGGAGTGCAAACCACGTGGAGTCGGAGGTTTGTGGGAGCCGACCGTCTGGGCAGTATTTGAAATATTCAGATACTGGCCTTTTTTTATAACTTTCAGGGCAGAAATCAGGAATACCAGGCAGACCGGCCAATACTTCTTTCAATTAATAATTGTTGCTGATCGCGGAGTGAACAGCAACAGAAGTTTTTCATGTTATGCGGAAACGAAAGGAGAAAAACAATTATGGGATTCAAATCAGACATTGAAATTGCACAGGAATGCGAGATGCTTCCAATTACTCAGATCGCAGAGAAAGCAGGTATTGACGACAAATATCTGGAGCAGTACGGAAAATACAAAGCAAAAATCGACTACAATCTTCTGAAAGAAAGTGATAAGAAGGATGGAAAATTAATCCTCGTTACAGCTATCAACCCAACTCCAGCAGGAGAAGGTAAAACTACTACTACTGTAGGTCTTGCAGATGGTATGCAGAGACTTGGCAAGAGTGTTATGGTAGCTCTTCGTGAGCCATCCTTAGGACCGGTATTCGGTGTAAAAGGTGGTGCAGCAGGCGGCGGATATGCACAGGTTGTTCCTATGGAAGATATTAACCTTCACTTCACAGGTGACTTCCATGCCATTGGCGCAGCTAACAACTTACTGGCAGCTATGATCGATAACCATATCTTCCAGGGCAATGCATTAAACATCGACCCACGTAAGATCACATGGAGAAGATGTGTAGATATGAACGACCGTCAGCTTCGTAACGTAGTAGATGGTCTTGGCGGAAAGACAAACGGTATGCCTCGTGAAGACGGATACGACATCACAGTTGCATCTGAAATCATGGCAGTTCTCTGTCTTGCAAGCGACATCAAAGACCTGAAAGAAAGATTATCCAAGATCATCATCGGATATACATACGGAAAAGTTTCCGAGCAGAAACCTGTAACAGCAGGTGACCTTCACGCAGAAGGCGCTATGACAGCCCTGTTAAAAGATGCTCTGAAACCAAACCTTGTACAGACTCTGGAACACGTTCCTGCAATCGTACATGGCGGACCATTCGCAAACATCGCTCATGGATGTAACTCTGTAACAGCTACAAAGATGGCTATGAAGCTTGCTGATTATGCAATCACAGAAGCTGGTTTCGGTGCTGACCTTGGTGCTGAGAAATTCCTTGATATCAAATGCCGTATGGCTGGTTTAAAACCAAGCGCAGTTGTAATCGTAGCTACAGTACGTGCCCTGAAATACAACGGCGGCGTTGCTAAAGCTGACCTTAACAATGAAAACCTGGAAGCTCTTGAAAAAGGTATCCCGAACCTGTTAAAACACGTTTCCAACATCAAAAACGTATACAAACTTCCATGTGTTGTTGCTATCAACGCATTCCCTACAGATACAAAAGCAGAGCTTGACTTTGTAGAAGCTAAATGTAAAGAACTGGGCGTTAACGTTGCTCTTTCTGAAGTATGGGCAAAAGGCGGCGAAGGCGGAATCAAACTTGCAGAAGAAGTTATCCGTCTTGTTGAAGAACCAAACGACTTCTCCTATGCATATGAACTGGAAGGTTCTATCGAAGACAAACTGAACCAGATCGTTCAGAAAGTATATGGCGGTAAGAAAGTAGTTCTGACAGCTAACGCTCAGAAACAGGCGAAACAGTTAGAAGCTCTTGGATTCGGCAACTGCCCGATCTGTGTAGCTAAGACTCAGTACAGCTTAACAGATGACCAGACCAAACTGGGTGCTCCTACTGACTTCGAAGTTACAGTACGTAACCTGAAGATTTCCGCTGGTGCAGGATTCATCGTAGCTCTTACAGGCGAGATCATGACAATGCCAGGTCTTCCTAAAGTTCCGGCTGCTGAGAGAATCGACGTAGACGAGACAGGTAAGATCACAGGTCTGTTCTAATCCGGTTGAAATCAATCGAATAATTCAAAAATATAAAAATCATATTTATATATGATATGTGTCCAGACGATTTTACAGGCGGGAAGATTTTCCCGCCTGTTTTTTTCTTTATTTTTTTATAAGATAATCTTTTCCGGAAATACCAGGTTCCGTCATATGGATCGGATCCAGAATGCGATTAAGTTCATCCTCGTCCATAAGCTTTTCTTTCAGAATCAGACTTCTTACAGATTCGCCTGTCTTAATTGCCTTTTTTGCAATATCCGCAGCCTTCTGATATCCAAGATGGGGGCTGATTGCAGTGATAATACCTACACTGTTTTCTACCAGATAACGGCATCTTTCTTCATTTGCCGTAATTCCTACAATACAATTATCCACCAATGTCTGGACTGCATAGCCAAGAGTATCGATAGACTGGAACATGCAATAGAAAATAATCGGCTCAAAGGCATTTAATTCCAGCTGACCAGCCTCTGCAGCCATAGTAATCGTAACATCATTACCAATAATATTAAAAGCCACCTGATTAACTACTTCAGGAATAACCGGATTGACTTTACCCGGCATAATAGAAGAGCCATTCTGTTTTGCCGGAAGATTGATTTCTCCAAATCCAGTACGAGGACCAGAGGACATAAGGCGGAGATCATTTGACATTTTGGAAAGAGTTACCGCACATGCTTTCACAGCACCGGAAACAGCTACAAATGGATCCAGATTCTGAGTGGAATCAATCAGATCAAAAGCCTGTATAAAGTCCATTCCCGATATTTCAGTGAGATTTGGAACAATTCTTCTCAGATAGCCCTCATCTGCATTAATTCCTGTTCCAATAGCAGTACCTCCCATATTAAGAGTCCGCATTTCATCCATTGCTTTATCCATTCTGTGGATATCACGCATGATCGCTACCGAATATGCCTTAAATTCCTGTCCCAGACGAATTGGTACTGCATCCTGCATCTGTGTACGCCCCATTTTTATTATGTGATCAAACTCTGTAGCTTTTTCATTAAGAGCATCATAGAGGCGAAGAAGCTGTTTTTTCAGATTCTGCAACAAACGAAGAGAAGTCATTTTACCGGCAGTAGGAATAACGTCATTGGTAGACTGTCCACAATTCACATCATCGTTAGGATTTATAATTGTATAATCGCCCTTTTTTCCTCCCAGTATCTCAATCGCGCGATTTGCAATTACTTCATTGGCATTCATATTTAAAGATGTGCCAGCTCCTCCCTGAACAGGATCCACAATAAATTCATTATGGAATTTTCCTGAAACAATTTCATCACATGCCTGGACAATCGCCTGTGCTTTTTTCTTCTCAAGAAGCCCCACCTCACAATTGGTTATCGCTGCTGCTTTTTTTATGTATGCAAGACTGTTAATAATTTCCGGATGCATATTCAGCCCCGTAATGTGGAAATTTTCAGCCGCACGTAAGGATTGTACTCCATAATATACATCTTCCGGAATATCCTTTACACCAATAGAATCCCTTTCTACACGATAGTCTGTTTTTTTCATAGTTATTCGCCCTCCCATGTATTTGCCCTCATTATATATCTCTGCTATAATATAATCAAATACATATATTTTTATAAAATATATAGTGTTTAAGTTATATATCGGAGGAGTTTATATGTTTCAGGGAATGGAATACATCTATGAGGTATACAAGGAAAAAAGCTTTTCCAAAGCTGCTGCTGCTCTTTTCATTTCGCAGCCTTCTTTAAGTGCAAATGTAAAACGTGTGGAAAACCGCATTGGTTATCCTATTTTTGATCGAAGTACCAAACCTTTACAGTTAACTGAAGTCGGAAAACATTATATACAGGCTATTGAAAAAGTCATGGATATTGAAAATAATCTCGAAAACTACCTACTGGATCTGGGAAATCTCAAAACAGGAACTCTTAATGTAGGTGGCAGTAACTTTTTTTCTTCGTGGATTCTGCCTCCCCTTATTGCTGATTTTTCCCAAAAATTCCCCCATGTTCAAATTTCTCTTGTAGAAGAAAGTACAGCAAAGCTATCCCAGTTTCTCCAGGCCGGAAAGTTAGATCTGGTGATTGATAACTGTATTCTGGATAACCAGATTTTTGAACATTATATCTACCAGAAAGAACAACTTCTTCTAGCGGTTCCCAAAAATTATTCAGTAAATACCAGACTGCAGGAATATCAGATTCCTATTGAGGAAATCCGGAACGGGCAGTTCCGTTCTTCTCATATTCCTTCTGTTCCATTAAACAAATTCGAGAACGAACCATTTATTATTCTTCGTTCAGATAATGATACCGGTAAGCGTGCACTTACCATTTGTCAGGAAAATCACTTTTCGCCTTCTGTAGTATTTCGCCTGGATCAGCAGATGACTGCCTATAATATTGCATGTTTGGGAATGGGTATCACTTTCATCGGGGATCTTCTGCTCTCCAGAGTTCCAACAAATTCAGAACTTGTTTTTTATAAGCTGCCCGGTCAGAGCAGTAAACGCACTGTGTTTTTTTACTGGAAGAAAGGCCGCTATATCAGCAGAGCCATGGAAGAATTCCTGAAGCTGCCCTTTTCCTGATATGTCATAATCAAATAGGTTATGGTGATTGGTTATCATCAGATGTACGTCAAAATGGGGTTGTTGTGCTAAATAAGCACAACAACCCCAGTATGTCAGGCAGATATTCGATTAGAACAATGGCTTCATCGCCGGATACAGAGTTCTGAACTTCTGATATCTCTCTTCATATTTTGCAACCAGTTCAGGATCCGGTTCTACCGTATCAACAACTTTGGCAAATTTCTTACCGATGGTTTCTACATCCGGGTAAGCACCACAGCCTACTGCTGCCAGCATAGCTCCACCCATGGACGGTCCTTCTTCGTTCTCCAGAACATCAACCTTCAGGTTCATAACGTTTGCAATGATCTTCTTCCACAGTGGGCTCTTAGCTCCACCACCGCAGATCTTGGTTCTCTCAATCTTGATTCCAAGGTTTCTTGCAACTTCCAGGGAATCACGAAGACCAAAGGCAACACCTTCCAGAACAGCCTGTGTCATGTCTGCTCTTGTGCTGTCCATGGACATTCCGAAGAATACACCTCTTGCATCAGGATTATTATGAGGTGAACGTTCTCCCATCAAATATGGAAGGAAGAATACATGATTCTCTCCCAGCTTCTGAATTGGAGCCTGCTCTGCTGCGAAATCCTTTGTCTGAAGAATCTCCTCTGCCCACCATTTGTTACAGGAAGCTGCGCTGAGCATGCATCCCATCAGATGATAGCTTCCATCTGCATGACAGAAAGAATGAAGTGCGTTATTTTCGTCCACACCAAAGTTTTTACTGGAAATAAACACAGTTCCGGATGTTCCAAGAGAAATATTACACTGACCGTCACCAACTGTACCTGTTCCTACAGCAGCTGCCGCATTGTCACCTGCACCTGCAACAACTTTTACATTCTCACTGAATCCAAGTTCTTTCGCAATCTCAGGTTTCAGAGTTCCTACTACTTCCCAACTCTCATACAGTTTCGGAAGCTGCTCTTCTGTGATTCCACAGATCTCCAGCATTTCTTTTGACCAGCAGCGGTTCTTCACATCAAGAAGAAGCATACCGGAAGCATCAGAAACATCTGTACAAAAAGAACCGGACAGACGATATGCCAGATAATCCTTAGGAAGCATAATCTTTACTACCTTCTTAAAGTTCTCAGGCTCATTTTTCTGCATCCAGAGGATCTTCGGTGCTGTGAAGCCTGCGAAAGCAATATTTGCTGTATACTGTGAAAGTTTGTCTTTTCCGATCACTGTATTCAGATATTCTGTCTCTTCGCCTGTACGTCCGTCATTCCAGAGGATTGCAGGACGGATCACATTATCATCCTTGTCAAGTGTTACCAGACCATGCATCTGGCCGCCAAAACCAATTCCTGCTACCTGCGCTCTGTCGATATCCTTTGTCAGCTCTTTCATACCTTCCATACTCTGCGCAAACCAGTCTTCCGGTTTCTGCTCAGACCAGCCCGGATGTGGGAAGAATAAAGGATATTCTCTGGATACGATGTTACAGATTTTTCCTGATTCTTCCATAAGAAGAAGTTTTACAGCGGAAGTACCAAGATCAATACCGATATAATACATAAGTGCTCTCCTTTTCTATTTCTAATCTAATACATCCCAGAGCAAAGCCCCGGGATGCCTTTAATATAGTGTCAGTTTATTTATTCTGTATTCAGATTCATTCACTTCACATGAACATTAATCATCCGTTTTACTGATTTCTCATTAACCCCATGGATTTTCTGTCGGGTATCTTACGCCTGCCGGCTGGTTATAGCCAATCTTCTTAACATCCAGTCCAAGGAATTTCACTACCTCATAGAATGCTTTTCCGTAATGTCCAAACATAACTGCTCCATGATGCGGATAGTTGCCCTCGATCAGTACGTGACGGTAGAATCTTCCCATTTCTTTGATTGCGAAAATACCGATACCACCGAATGATCTTGTAGGTACATCCAGTACTTCACCTTCTGCAACATAAGAAACCAGCTCGCCCTCGGAATTGCACTGTAAACGATAGAATGTAATGTCAGATGCAGCGATATCACCTTCAAGAGTTCCTCTTGTGAAGTCTGGTTCAGATCCTGCCGGCTCAAGAAGTCTGTGCTGGATCAGCTGATATTTAACAGCTCTGGAATCACACATCTTGCATGCAGGAGTATTTCCACAATGGAATCCCATAAATGTATCAGTAAGCTTATAATCGTATTTTCCTTTAATATCTTCATCATAGATATACTGTGGAACAGAGTTGTTGATATCAAGCAGTGTAACTGCATCATTGGAAATGCAAAGTCCGATGTACTCGCTGAGTGCTCCGTAGATATCAACCTCACAGGATACCGGAATTCCTCTGGAAACCAGACGGCTATTTACATAGCAAGGTTCAAATCCAAACTGTGACGGGAATGCAGGCCAACATTTGTCAGCAAATGCAACGTATTTTCTTGCTCCCTTATGAGCCTCTGCCCAGTCAAGAAGTGTAAGCTCAAACTGTGCCATTTTCACATTAAGGTCAGCATAATATTTGCCTTCGCCCATCTCTTTTGCCATATCTGCACAAACTTCCGGGATACGAGGATCATTTTCATGCTCTTTGAAAGAAACAAGAAGATCAAGCTCTGAGTTCTCTTCAATCTCAACACCCAGCTCATAGAGGCCTTTAATAGGTGCGTTGCATGCGAAGAAGTCCTGTGGACGTGGTCCGAAAGTAATGATCTTAAGATTGCTGACACCGATGACTGCACGTGCAACCGGTACGAAATCAGCGATCATCTTTGCAATATCATCTGCTGTTCCAACAGGATATTCCGGAATATATGCTTTCAGATGACGCATTTTTAAGTTGTAGGAGCAGTTAAGCATACCACAGTAAGCATCACCTCTGCCGTTGATCATATCACCGTCACCTTCTGCTGCTGCTACATACATACAAGGTCCGTCAAATCTCTCTGCGATCAGAGTTTCAGGAGTTTCAGGTCCGAAGTTTCCAAGGAAAACAACCAGCGCATTACACTCTGCTTTGTTTACATCTTCAAGAGCTTTCTCCATATCCTTCTCGTTCTCAACAGTTACAGGACATTCATAAAGTTCACCTTTATAAGTTTCCTTGATTGCTGCACGTCTCTTTTCAGAAAGCTGAATCGGAAAACAGTCACGGCTTACTGCGATTAATCCAAGTTTTACTACTGGTATATTGTTCATAATATAAATTCCTCCATATTTGATATGTATTTATATGATTTTGTTATTCATTTACTATATTCTGATACTCTACTGCCACAGATTCCGAGCAACTCAGTCAATGGTGATATTCTCTCCACGAAGTCCGTTTACTGCACCCTCGATTGCCGCATCTTCATGTGCAATGAGCCATTTGTTCTTAGCTGTCAGCAGGCTGTCCTCGCCTGTCTTAGCTGTCTCAAATGTAAGATCTGTATTGGTTCCTGCCGGAAGTACGACTACACACTGGAAACCGCCATCCTGTACATTGCATGGCGCATAATGAAGTGTAGTTGCATATACTTCAATACCTGTTCCTGCAGGTACCAGGAATGCTTCGATCTTAGAAGTATCATATGTAAAATCATCTGTGATATCCTGCTGACTTCCGATAAGCAGCACCAGATCTGTTACCGCTACATTGATCTCTGAACTGCGGTGATATTCTACTGCATTTAATTTCTTATTATGTCCGTTGCAGTATCCAATTTCGATCGGGATTCCGCCAAATCCTTTATTCTGCAGTGCTTTTGCTACATCCAGAGCTTCCAGCTCCTCAACAGATGGTACATAAACCACATCATCCGGAACCGGTGTATGTTTCATTTCTTTGAGAAGAGCACTGAAGTCATACCCTTCAAGCACCTTTCCATATTTACGGAAGGAAGCATCTGTTACATTCTGAATTTTCACTTCAAAAACCTCCTTATATTCTGTAGATATTACGTTTTCTTGACTGTGCTTAGAATATATCAGAATAAAGGGTACTTTTCGCCAGTTTTCTTGTCTAATCTATAGCGTTTTTTTGACCTTTTTCATTTATCTGTTTTCGCATCTCACTTGGAAGTACCCCATATCTTTTCTGAAATTCCCCGGAAAAACCCCTGCTGCTGCAAAATCCATTATCTAGTGCAATCTGACTAATTGTATGGTCTGTATTCAGCAAATCCCTGTACGCATATGCCATACGGATATCCTGCAGATAAGTTTTATAGTTGATTTTTGCATATTTTTGGAACATTCGCGACAAATATGCATCCGAGTATCCAAAAGTAGCCGCCACATCAGAAAGCTTCAGTTCCTCCCTGTAATGCTCACGCATATATGTGGTGATTTTTGACAATGCATCCAGACGGCGGCTGTGTCGGATATCCTTCTCCCTGGTCTCTGTCACACGGTAATCCTTCACCAGGATATACATAATCTCGTAAAAAATAGAAATTGTCCGGAACTCATATCCAATTTTCCGCTCGGAATACACATGATATAATTTACGAAGCAAAGAAGCCAGTTTCTTATCCACCAGCTCCTCCTGCCCCCGAAAACGGATATATCTCTGGGCAGTAAAATAATTCTCAAACTGTTTCAGAGGAATCTGCAGAACTACTGTTTTATTTTTCTCCACAGCATGGATAGAGTGGGTCTCATTGGAATTAATGATTATCTGCTCTCCAGCTTTCAGCGGATATTCATCCTTATTTACAAAAAAATCCAGGCGCCCCTCCATCACAGCAAAAATCTCTACAGACGTATGCCAGTGCTTCTCACGCACATAATTGCCATTTCCTCCTTCAAAAAGAAAAACCTTAAACGGAAATCCCTCATTAGGAATGATCAGTTCATGCTGAAACTCCATATATATATTCACCTCCTAATAAAATACCGCAGTATCCGGACATTCCAGCATACTGCGGCTATTTTGATAACTATCCAGCTTTCTGCATACCAAATCTGCTGGATGATCCTATTCTTCACATAGTCCCACCCACTGCTTATTGCTTTTCGCAATTGAAGCAGGGGACTTACTTGATTCGGTTAAGATAACACATTATTTGCAGAGCTCTGCCACAACCTGATTAATCACCTTTCCGTCTGCTTTTCCCTTCATATCAGCCATAACAGCCTTCATGATCTGACCCTTATTTTTCGTCGCAATCACATCTGCAAATTTTTCTTCCAGATATGCTTTTACCTCTGCTGCATCCATCTGTTTTGGCGCATATTTGGCAATCACATCATACCTTGCCTGATATTCAGCCTTCAGATCCTCACGGCTTTCCGGACAGGTATCCAGCTGTTCTTTTACAGTTTTCAACTCCTTCAAAATAACTCTGTCCACCAGATCACTCTTAATCTCATCACGGCATCCCTCATCAATCGCTACCTTCTTTACCGCAGAGATCAGAGAGGAGACTGCTTCTTTTGTTACTTTATCTTTGGCTTTCATAGCTGCAACCATATCTTTTCTTAATACTTCTAATTCCATTTTATATTCCTCCTCGTTTTTTCTAGTGATTCCATATCGTTCTACTGCTGCACAGTCAAATGCGCCTGCATTCCTGATATTTTTCACTCAAATCATAATTCTATTCATCAGCATACCACGATTTATCTGAAAATCCAATGCTAATTGGCATAAAAATTAATTTTTTAGTCCCCGCTTCATCGTGTTCTCCAGTTCCTCCATTTGTCCCAAGATCAGTTTCTGTCTGTCATCAAACAGTAGTCCCTTGTTGTGACGGTAATACTGGTCAGAACCATTTTCCCGGATAAACCAGATACTGTAAAAGTTTGCATTCAGTTCCGTAATAAATGCTACCATTTCCTGGCTGTCACCAAAGGCTGCTTCCATAAAATCAAAAACATTCTGAAGCGTCTGAGAGATATATTCTGTCTGAGTTTCCAGACTGTCAGCCTCCGTTGCAAAAGCTGTTTTTGCCCGCTCATAGGTATCTTTTTCTGAAATTTCAACAGCTTTATTATTCTCTGTTTTATCTTCAGAACCAGTTTCTCCCCTCAGTTCTATCCATAATTTCTCAAGAAAATCCACTGTACGGATAAATACTTTTTCTTCATTTTTAGTGAGAAGCTCAGATTTTTTTGCAGTCTGAAAATCATTTTCTGCCTTTTTATAAATGGATTCCAGCGTCATTTCCGGAAGGTTATCTCTGTATTCTGTCATGTAACCATAGAGCTTTGTCACATAGGCATCCATAAAATAACAGTCTGCAAATAACTGGCTGAGCTTTCCGTTCAGCAGACCAACAATACTCAGATGCTCATCCAGTGAAGCATTGCGGATCTTACCCAGAGTGATGGGTGTCCATTTACCCTGAAGCAGATCCTCCACTGCATAGTCTGTCTTATACTTATTGTATAATGCCAGATATGCGGCAAAATCTTTTGCGATCATTGGATGCTGGATATACTGATATACCACCTCTCTATCCACTTCTTTATCCAGTGTTTCATATACCTGTATCAGCCTGGAAAGATCTTCCCAGCCTCTGGCAGTGGCAAAAATCCGTCCGTCTACTGTGTTCTCCATTCTGTAGAAATTCTTTCTGCGAAGCTCCAGATAAGAGATAACAGCCGGATGGATTCCCTGCTCATAGGCATATTCTTTCCACACTTCAAAATCCGGCTGCACATCAATCCTCTTGATTCTGTCAAGGGTTACTACGTCAAATTCGCGGACAGATTTATTGTATTCCGGCGGGTTTCCTGCTGTCACGATCACCCATCCTTCCGGTACTTTCTGATTGCCAAATGTCTTTCCCTGAAGAAACTGCAGCATCATAGGCGCCAAGGTCTCTGATACGCAGTTAATCTCATCAATAAAAAGAATTCCTTCTCTGAGACCTGTTTTTTCCATCTTTTCATAGACAGAGGCAATAATCTCACTCATAGTATATTCTGTGACAGAAAAAGTCTCCTGACCAAAGGTTTTCTCTTTGATAAACGGCAGTCCTACTGCACTCTGACGGGTGTGATGTGTGATAGTATAAGATACCAGACCTACCTTACATTCCCTGGCGATCTGTTCCATAATCTGCGTCTTTCCAATACCCGGTGCCCCCATAAGGAGAATTGGTCTCTGGCGTATGGCCGGGATCAGATATTCTCCAAATTCATCCTTCGCAAGGTATGCTTCTATTGAGTCCTTTATCTCCTGTTTTGCTCGCTTTATATCCATAATATAAATCCTTTCCTGCTGAACACTTCTTACTTTTACTCAGTTTTCTCATTTCCTTGATATCCACAAATTGCTCCGCGATTTGCAGCTCCCGCAATTATAATTTTCTCTCTTCATTACCTGTCTGGCTTCTCAAAATCATCCTCATCCAAAATCAGTTTCATGGCCCATACCGGTACATCCACATCTCTGTAATTATCCTGCATAAACACAAACACAGTCTTATATGACGGCATTTTCTTCGGGTAAATTCCGAATCCGTCTGTAAAATAGATCATCCCTTTCAGGTTATGAAATTCATGCTGTTCCAACAGTTTATCCACCCATTCAAATGCAGGCCTGAAATCTGTTCCGCCATCTCCATACAGTTCCAGATGTTCCATATAGTCTTTCATTTCTTTCTGAGAAGTAATCTTTTTATCTGTGTGGACTTTCTCATCACACTGAATGATGTGCACATTTATTTTTGTAAAAAAGCTCTCACTCTCACTAAGTACACTGTAGGTTTCCTCCAGAAACTTTCTCACCAGTTCTCCTGAACAGGACATGGAAGTATCGATGACGATCACAAATTCCTCTATCTTCTTAACATCTTTGGATTCCAGTGGTTCGATCAGCGGCATGTTTCCATAGAGACGCAGACCATAGGTGTAGAAATTGTAATCAAAACTGTCATCATCCACTGCCAGTTCTTCATGAAAAACTGCAAATTTCCGCAGGAATTCTCTGTAATCATACCGGCTTCTGTTCTCTGTTTTTATCTGCTCCAGGAAATCTCCGTCCCGCTCACCTGCCTCCTGGGAAAAGGTTTCCAGATCCGTCTCGATTCCATCATTGATCTCCCCCCATTTGCGGCTGAGCATGGGATTCGGTTTCTGATCCGGTTTCTTACTTTCCCAGTATCTGTGGTCATCTGTGCGAAATTCCTGTTCCAGATTTGTAAGATCCTTTTCGTTCAGATTCCATTCTGACAATATTTTATATACTCTCTGTGCGTTGAGGGTTTTTCCCTCTTTTTCAAGGAGACGGTAGGTTTCCCTTCGCAAAAGACTGCGTGAGAAACGGATACTCCGATAGTTCATCCCATCTATCATATGCTCCACTGAAATGTCACAACTCAGATCACGCATACGTTCCTGGATTGTGATTCCATCGTCTGCCCTCTTCTTACCTTCTGTACCGCTCCATGCAAAATGCCGGAAAATACAGTGGAATACCATATGCAGATACCCTCTGTTCACCAGAATCCTGTTCTCTCTATATAAGCCTCCCAGCATCTGCGGCTGGAAATACATCACTCTTCCATCCGTTCCAAATCCATGGACCTGACCATCCATCTGATAAGAAAAACTGCTCAGCGCCACATCCAAAAACCGCATTCCCAGATATAATTCATCCCGCGCAGCCCTGAGAATACTGCTGCCGATTTCCTGCAAACGCTCTGCTCTTTCTGCTATTTCCTGTATTTTATCCTCTGGCTGCATCATTATTTTCCTCTATATCTATCACAGTTCAAACCTCTTTTTTCTTAGTATAGTTCTTCTATTCAAAGATTTTTCTGTAGTTTGTGATTGTTCATTTTTCCCCTGCTCTGTCCTGTCAGCTTCCTGACTATTTTGCAGCTTATCCACATCTATACGTTCACTTCCTGCCGTATTATCCACCAGATTTGCTCTTTCATTCATCAAAAATGCGGATACTTCCGTTTCTTTTCTCTTAGATGCACAATCTAACGCAGAATCCATTCCTTCCAGTGTCCAGAGTTTTTGCGAGGATATCACTTCCAATCTGTGCATATCCTCCTGTTTTACCAGATATTCTGCAATATCTCCCAGATTCTTACGGATATATTCCCTGTAATTCTCCCTGGCTTTCCCGGTCAGTTCATAAGGAAACTCCAGTCTGCCAAATGACATATCAACCAGAACTTCCAGCTTATCCATGGCTACCGCCATTTCAAAAAGCCTGTCATATTCCTGATAATTCAGCTCCTTATCATAAAAACACTGCCTGTAATTACTGCCTGATCCATGATATTCCGTATACAAAATACGCGCCGGAGTGTTCTCAACCGCCTCATCATAATGCTCCGGAAATACAAGTCTGGCTTCTTCATACTCATAAAGAAAGTTTACATCTATCCTCTGCCACATCTCGCCCAGCATTTCCTTAACGCCTGACTTCTTTCCCTGTCTCATATGAACAGTCAGCTTCTCCAATGCATGGCAGCCTGTAAATGCACCACAGCCTATCTGCATCAGGCTGTCAGAAAACTCCAGCTTTTTCAGATTCCCGCAGCCATAAAAAATATATCGTCCAATCTCTTTTAAAGTGTAAGGAAAAACAATCTCCTCCACGTCATTTCCTGCCAGAACATGCTCTTCTCTGCCAAACCCAAGACCCTCTGACACTTCCCACAGGCTGGCATTTTTCAGTTCTTCTTTCTCATCCATATGACTGGAGAATGCATACGGTGCCGCACTGATCACCAATTTGCCATCTATCATTCCCGGAATCTCAACTCTGCCCTCTATTCCAAAACACCGCAGAATTTCAATCCCGCCAGATTTCTCTCTGTAGTAAATCTTCATTTTCTCATTTCTCCCCGAAGATATTTTCTCTCAAAGCACATAAAATCATCCCTGAAAAGTATAATACTTCCCAGGGATTTTTTCTATACTACTGATGCTTAATATTAAACAGATATTCGCACTCCACTACCCACCTATAATCGAATACCGATATAAAGATTACCATTAGCGTAATACTGGCTCCGGTTTAAAGTTCAGATAATCTCCTGACACCAGCTTGTACTCTATTCCATCCACATAGCCTTTAAAGCTGTCATCATACCGCTTCTCTCCATGACAGTGAGAATAGATCACCTTCTCGGCGCCAAATTCCTGTGCCATCAGGGTAAACGGACTCTCCATCTCTCCAATACTTGTAGGTGGATAATGAAGAAACATGATAAACTTCTCATATCCTGCTGCCTTCGCCGCTTCAAAAGAGCAACGCAGCCGCCCCAACTCCCGCTCTCGGATCTTCAGAAAATGCTCATAGCTGTCTTTTCCTTCATAACAGTAGCCTTTGGTTCCCACCAGTGCATAATCCTCATATGTATAAAAATTATTCTGCAAAAATTCCAGCTTTCCTCTGAACATCTCATTCAGATTTTCTGTTTTCTTCGCATCCCAGAACATATCGTGATTTCCCCGAAGCAGGATCTTCCTGCCCGGCAGAGCCATAATAAAATCCAGATCCGCCTGACACTCTGCAAGATCTCTCCCCCAGGAATGATCTCCTGTAATTACTACTGTATCATTCTCTGTTACTTTTCTCTTCCAGTATTTCTCGATCTTAACCACATGATTCTTCCATCTTTTATCAAATACATCCATAGGTTTATTGACTGTAAACGAAAGATGAAAATCACCGATTGCATATAGGCTCATTGTACACTCTCCTGTCTGTTCTGCTCGTTAATTATCTTCCAATCTCGATGCTCATGGCATGCCAGGCTTCTCCGCCCCAGGTGGAGTTTGCCTGACCCAGATCTGTAAAGCCGAATTTCTCATACATCTTCACTTTTTCATCCAGACAGGTGAGGAAAAGTTTCTTTCGTCCTTTTTGTGCTTCCTTCTGGCAGTATCGGGATACCAGTTCACGTCCCAGTCCCTGCATACGATATTCCGGACGGACATCCAGACCCAGAAGCATGATATTTTTGCCTTCAGGATTACTCAGGGAAATATCTGTGAAGAATTCGTCTCTGAAAGCCTCCTCATCTGTAGGAACTCCATTAAGAAATGCAGCCAGCTTTCCGGTTTCCTTATCCTCAGCTACCAGAAATGTTTCTGCTGTTGCTTTTATTCTCTCTGTCAGACTTTTCGGGGAACATGCCTCATTTGGCGGGAAACAGATCTGCTCGATCTCTATCGCCTGCTGTGTCTCCTCCGGTCTGATACATCTGAATTCAAATCTATCCATATTGTTTGTACTCATTTTTATATCCTTCTCCTGTTATCTTGTTATTTCCTGCATATTCGCAATCTGCCAGTTTCCCATATAGTTGTTTTATCTACATCGGGCAGCTTCTCTTTGATTTCTCATCCAGATCTTCCCGTACGTAGTGTGCATTAAACTCCATGTTAATGTCGCGGATTTCCTTCGTACCATCAATATATTCCTGATACATCTCTGCCAGTCCCGCCATACAGCCATCACAGCTTGCAGAAATATTCCCAAAAGATTCTTCCACAATCTGTTTTCTTTCCTCTCTGGTTGTATCCTTTATCAGAATACTCTTAATCTCCATAACATTCACCCCGGCTTTCTTTGGTATTCTTTTGATATTTCTTTCCTAATACCTTTTATTTGATTGTAACATCTGAAAGCATTTTTGTGAAGCTAAGAAACAGGCATAAAAAACGGTCTGATTACATTTTCTCAAAATATGTCGATTTAAAGTGCTAAAGTACTGGAATTTTAGATAACACCATGTTATACTTGTGAAGGAAAATATGCAGGCAGTCCGGTCAGGTACAAAATATTTCTGACTTCCGGCATTATGAAAGATCTGCATGTACTTATATGGAGGAAATAAATCATGTCTATGAAAATTAATCACGAGCTCCCTTTACCGGAGGTTCTGAAATCTCAGTACCCTCTCAGCCAGGAACTCAAAGAAGTAAAAAAACAGCGCGATGAAGAAATACGCCGTATCTTCACCGGTGAATCAGATAAATTTATCGTCCTTGTAGGACCTTGTTCCGCTGATAACGAAGATACAGTCTGCGAATATGTACGCAAACTGAAAACAGTGGCAGATAAAGTCTCTGACAAACTGATGATCATCCCGCGAGTCTATACAAATAAGCCCCGTACCACAGGTGACGGTTACAAAGGAATGCTTCATCAGCCAGATCCTGATAAGGCTCCTGACCTTCTTGCCGGAATTATTGCTATCCGCAAGATGCACATGAGAGTTATGCAGGAGACAGGACTCTCTTCTGCAGATGAGATGCTTTATCCTGAAAACCGCAGCTATCTGGATGATATTCTCTCCTATGAAGCTGTAGGTGCACGTTCTGTGGAGAACCAGCAGCATCGTCTCACTGCCAGTGGCATGGATATTCCTGTCGGTATGAAGAATCCTACCAGCGGTGATCTCTCTGTTATGCTGAATTCCGTCACTGCTGCACAGCATCCACACCACTTCATCTACAGAGGAAATGATGTGGAAACTTCAGGAAATGATCTGGCACACACTATTCTCAGAGGTGGTGTAAACCAGTACGGACAGACTATTCCTAACTACCACTATGAAGATCTGATGAGTCTGTCTGCTCTGTATGCAAAAAAAGATCTTAAGAACCCTGCCATCATCATAGATGCCAACCACTCAAACTCCAACAAACAATACAAGGAACAGATCCGTATTGTTTCAGAAGTACTTCACAGCCGCAACTATAATCCAGACCTCAGAAAGCTGGTTAAAGGTGTTATGATCGAAAGTTACCTTCTCGAAGGCCGCCAGGATATCAGTGATCATATGACTCCTGGCTGTTCCATCACAGATCCTTGCCTCGGATGGGAAGATACAGAACGGCTTATCTATGATATTGCTGAGAAATGCTGATTTTTATGGATAATACAAATAATTCCTGCTGTTGTGGAGAGACAGAACATTTTTCAGGCTGCCTGATCTGTGGAGCACCGGTCACATATAGCGTCGAAAGTTCTGTGAAAACCTGCAGCATCTGCCACAAAGAGCAGCTGACAAATGCTGTCTGTGAAAATGGCCATTTTGTCTGTGATGCCTGTCACAGCTATGGTACTTATATACCGGTGATCATAGCCCTCAGAAGCAGCACAGAGAAGGATCCCCTGCTGCTTCTGGAAGAGATCATGGACCTTCCTTCTGTCCACATGCATGGACCTGAACATCATGCCATTGTTCCCAGTGTTCTTCTGACTGCACTTCGCAATAATGGAGAGCGTATGAATTACGATACCGCATTATCTGAAATCTGTAAAAGAGCGAGGCAGGTTCCCGGTGGTACCTGCGGTTACTGGGGAGTGTGTGGTGCAGCAGCAGGTGCCGGAATCTTTATGTCTGTTATGACCGGATCCGGTCCCCTCCATAAGGATGCATGGCCCTTTCCTCAGAAGCTTGTCTCTGTTATTTTATCCAAACTGGCTGATGTTGGTGGTCCGCGCTGCTGTAAACGCACCAGCAGAATTGCTATTGAAGAAGCGATCAGGTTTTACAGGCAGTTCAGCTCTGTAAAGATTCCGCTGTCTTCTGTACTATGTAAATATTTTGAAGATAATAAAGAATGTATCAGAGAGGACTGTCCGTATTATCCTGTGAACAAATAACTATTCATAAAATAAAAAACAGAACGAAATCCGACTGATAGTCAATGGGTTTCGTTCTGTTTTCTAATAGTTTCTCTATAAAATAATACGTTTCGCAGGATACAATGCCCTATCGCTCCATTCTGCTTTTCTGCAGTCCAAAGAAATAATATTCTTCTCTGTGCAGACATTTCTGATCAGTTCTTCTCCGTTATCTGATATAAAAAGTGCTGTGATTTCTTTTTTCCCTCCAACACTCCTTACACAGTAATCTACCAGTTTCGGAAACTGAAACAGTAATTCATCCATTTCTCTCATACTTTTGGACTGGTCGATGCGCCTTACAAAATCCAGACGCCTTACCTCACTTCCGCAGATACATTTTCCGGGGATGATACGTGTATGATCGCCGGTCCTGTATCTGATCAGAGGCTGTGCCTCCATCCCAATGGTTGTGATCACCAGTTCTCCCCATTGACCGTCAGGCAGAACATTTCCCTCTTTATCTATGATCTCTGTGATACAATGATTCTCCCTCATGTGCATGCCCTCATGAGCCTGACAGCAAATCGCACCCCCAAGTCCCATCTCTCTGGAACCATAATGAGGCCAGAGTGGTGTTCCCAAAATTTTTTCTATTGCTTTCATTACTGTTTCCGGACAGGCATCCCCTGATATCAGTGCTCTCTTTATACTGCCTTTTCCACACATTCTGAGCATGGAAAGCAGTGCTGTCGGCATACCTACATAAGTATCCGGCCGCTCCTCTTCCAGAATTGTTTTTAACTCACCATAGGTTTTATTGTTCCCGGTTAAAAGGGGATGTGCTCCTATACGTCTGATTGCGTCTGCGATCAGTTCTCCCAGTCCAGAAGGACCTGAAAACGGCATGGCAACCATAGTCCTGCTTCCCGGATAAATAAACTCACCAAGTCCGGCCATAAAAAGTTCTATGGTATGTTCACAATCTCCTTCTGTATAAAATACACGTTTACCTGCACCTGTTGTTCCGCTTGTCTGTTCTGAAATGATCCTCTGTATTTCTCCCTGAGAGCACAGTAACATCCTGCCCCCTTTCTGAGCAAGGTCGGATTCCGTTGTAAAGGGAAGGGTTTTCAGATCATCAAGGCTTTCCAGCCTTTCCGGCAGATCTCTATAAAATCCCTGCCTTTCTTTTTCTCTTTTCAGAACAGCATTCAGTTTATCCAGCTGTATTTTGTTTATTGTTTCCCTTGTAATATCTGTAATTTTTTCCTGCCTACAGATCATTGCATCTATATTGGATCGTTTCACTTTCTGTATAAATATGTTCCTTTCAGATTAGTCAGATTATATGCACAGAACGGTACCATTCCGTGATCAGGATCCACTTCACAGATATAACAGCGTTTCAGACGGTCAAGATCCAGATTCCAGGCATCCTGAAAGATCATACCTGATACTGCAAAGGTTTCATTATGTATCCGGATCAGAAACTCATCTAGCGCATCTGTCTGTGTCATTTCTCCCTCATCATAGGTTTTTGTACTGTAGCTCCACTGATTTTCCACATACTGCCTGGAATCATCACTGGTAGTACAGCAGCATCCTTTTCCTGATTTTTTTTCAAGAAGCTTCAGTTCCTGCTCTCCTTTTCTCAGATAACTTGCATGAAAGGAGCAGTAGGGATTCTCTGCGCCGCCGCCTGCAAAATCCTCAATTTTCATCAGTCCCTCTGTCTGTTCTTCAATAAGCCTCAGCATCTTTGGTATGGTGATGGGATTTTGGGGGCGCTTCTGGGAACATCTGCCAAAATAACTGATAGGCTGAAAATGTACGCCACGAACAAAGGGCATATGATCCAGACCAAATTTCAGGATATCCCCTACCTGCATATCATTTACTCCCGGCGCAATGACCGGCACAAGAGCAATACCAAGCTCTGCTTCTGAGCAGTTTAAGACCGCCTTTTTCTTCAGTTCCATCATAGCCTGTCCACGTAAAGTCTCATAAACCTGATCTGTCACACCGTCAAACTGAAGAAATACTGTATTCAGTCCTGCTTTTTTCAGCTTTCCGGCATACCCCTCCTCCCTGGCAAGCCGGATCCCATTGGTATTTAACTGAAAAAATGTAAATCCTTTTTCTCTTCCCATATGTATGATTTCAGGCAGATCGTCCCTCATGGTTGGTTCTCCTCCTGAAAGCTGTATATTAAAGGGACCTCCGTGAGCCATCAGAAAATCATACTGTTTTTCTATTTCACAGATGGGAATATCTCCCTTTTCCCTGTCTTCTCCTGCTGAAGCAAAGCAGACAGGACAATGCATATTACAGCGTTTTGTAACTTCCAGGATCATACAGCAGCCTTTTCTTTCATGTTCCTCACAGAGTCCGCAATTATCCGGACAGGATTTTTCTTTAACCTTCGGATTTACAGGCGTTTCTGCTGAGAGATTTTCTCTTCCCCAGGAAAGATAATCTGCTGCATTTCCTTCCCAGATCAGGGTCTGAAATTTTCCATGAGCATTGCATTCCTTTACCAGATAGATCCCGTCTTCACCGATACCTTTTATGGCAGGAACTACCTTCATACATTCCGGACAGACACTCTTTGTTTTGCCGATGGTGATCAAAGCTTCAGTACCTCCCGCTCTGTCAGAATTTCCATAACTTTTGTATAAGTATCTGCAATAAGTCCAGGACATTTCTCCATGATCACACCCCAGTCCAGATGAGTGATATCCTTACAGTAAAAAGCTCCGAATTCTTCCTCTGTCTTCTGGCGGAACCACTGATATAATTCCTGTACAGCCGGTTTCATCTGTGCATCTTCCTTCTCCTCAGGAGCCAGATTTCCGAGAAAATATCCGATGGCACAGGCACTTCCTGTCAGACATCCGCAGGTATCTCCACAGTAACCGATTCCTCCGCCAAGGCCTCCCATTGCCTTTACAAGCTGTGGATTTTCCTCTCCTATGGTTTCCAGAGTCATGATCATAATGATCTGTGAACAATGATATCCCATGCTACCTAATTCCATTATTCTTTCGTAAAGATCCATACATTACTCCTTTCTGCCAACCACCATGGTATAGCCTATTTTTCTGCCTTTGTATTCTTTCTGCAGAAGCTTATGATCCTCGCAGCAGAATGAATCATTCCAGATTGCTTCCAGATAATATTCTCTCCAGAGAGCAGTCTGATCCTCCTGACAGAGAATCGTAAACCCTGTTTCTTTCACAATTTCCAGAAGATTGCCCGGATCCAGATCTGACAGCAAAAGAAATCCTCCCTTTTTCAGTACACGCCAGCATTCAGAGACTGCCTTTTTCTGATCTCTGCTGACAAAAAATGCACACTGGCTGATACAGAGATCCATACTGTCTGCTGCATACTGAAGGGTCAGAAAATCTCCCTGCTGCACCTCACTGCTTCGCGGAGCAAGATCCACACCCTGCACATTCAGACCAAATGCTTTCATGATCCGCACGGTCTCTCCCTCTCCTGCTCCCAGATCCAGAGCTTTCATTCCTTTTTTCAGTTCTATGCTTTTCAGAAGATGAATTGTCTGCTCTTCCCTGCCGGGATGTCTGTTCATCTATTTATCCTCCAGTGCACGTTCCACTGCCAAAACCTTTCCAAGAGCCAGCTCTTCCGGAACATAGACAAAGCCACATTTGGGACAGACCGGCATCTCAACAGGAAAACCGTTCTCCAGATACATAAATTTTGCTTTTCCCTTTACAAGAGGAACCTTGCATTTCATGCAGGTCAGCTTTCCCTCAGGATCAATGGTATAATATGTTCTCTCTACTGCCATTACTGTCCCACCCTTTTCATAATATTCATTCTATGACTGTATGCTCTGCGTACCAGATACCCTTCTTCTGTTTCCACAAATCTCACCCAGAATGTAACATTTCCAAGTCTGCTCCTTGTCACCAGTTCTTTTGTCTCTTCATCAAAGATCGCTTCCTGATTTTCTCTGTAATCTGATAATACACGCTCCACATCGCTTTTCAGGATCATACGTTCATCCATCATACTGATGGCATCTTCTGTATATGCAACGGTATAATCTTTTTTCTCCATCATCAGTTCCTCATTCCATATATTTTTTAAAAGCTTCTCTTTTAGCTCAAGCCGGTTGTAGCGTTTCTCACTGATATCCGGCATATTGGCGGCATTTATACCATACAGAAGTTCCAGGATATGTCTGGATTCCCTGCCTTCCCTGACAAATCGGTCCCTGCATGCCATGCAGTACGTTATATATGGGGAATCGGATCGTTCCAGACACTTTTCTGTCATTTTATCTGCCATCTCTTTATTAGCGTAGGCAGTCAGTCCGCCGTATCCGCAGCAGGGAGACAGATCTCTGGAATATTCTGTATTTACAACAGTGCACCCCATATCTGCAAGAAGCTCTCTTATTGTATCCTGTGTCTGTGTATCTCCCCTGGCACCGCAGGCATCATGTATTGCAACAGGTATCTCCAGTCCTTTTGCCTGTCCGGGAAGTCCGATTTCCTTTAAGATCTCCCAGATTCCTGTGACTTTGGCGCCAAGACTCTCTTTTAACTGTTTCATACAGCTTGGACAGCCTGCTATAATCATAGGATC
Source organism: Blautia sp. Marseille-P2398 (assembly GCF_964240315.1). NCBI lineage: Bacteria > Bacillati > Bacillota > Clostridia > Lachnospirales > Lachnospiraceae > Blautia > Blautia sp. Marseille-P2398. The sequence goes on along the minus strand of NZ_CAXSTD010000004.1, from coordinate 20,894 downwards.
TCCCAGTTTTGCAAGCTCCTGCTTCAGCTGTTCATTTACCTTTTCTGTCATTTCATAGCGTCCTGCCCATTCACTGATAGCACCACAGCATCCCAGCATCAGAGCAACACCGCCCTCTGTCCTCCTGCACAGATCCTCATATGCCTCTGTGACAACATCCGGCGCTATAGCTCCTGCCTGACATCCTGGGAAAAATACATATCTGCAGGTTTCATATCCCGGCTGAGGTCTGCATAAGAAAGCCTCCGAATTGGAGAACAGCATATCCATCAGTGCAAATTCATGAGGTGCCAGAGGCATTTTGTCTGTAGATACCATGTTTTCTCTTGCAGATTTGCAGACCTGGCTCATATCAAACCCATTTGGACAGGTTACAGTACACTGTCCGCAGAGTGAACAGGAATTCATCGGTTTATTCATCTGGTGATCTCCCATAATGATCTGGGTATTATTATAAATCTCACGTGCAAGAAGACCCGGATGCTTTTTATATTCCCTTAAATAGACACAGCTTTTCATACACTCATCACAGTGACACTGAATGCATCGCTTTGCTTCCTCAACAGCTTCTTCTTTTGAATATCCATCTGTGCTGCAGGGAATCTTTTTGGAGCCTTTCATCCCGTCCATATTTGTATAGAGCCTGGTGGTAACTGCTCCTTCACTGCCTCTGTTGCTGTGGGGCGAAAGATTCTGTACAAGGAGGTCTACAGTCAGGGCAGCTCTCTTTGCAGCAAAAGCTGCATCCATCACAGACCGGACCGGACCGCTGACAATTCCCGCCTGTTCTCTCAGCATGATCTCTGCGTCTGCTGTTTCCTCTGGAGCCAGCTTTTTGGCCACCTCCTCTGAAGCACAGACCACATCTGCCTCCTTCATTTTCGCTCTGATAAACGGAAGGTCAAGACTGCATCCGAATTCAAAGGAAAGGTCCATGGAACTGAGACGTTTTACCTCATTTTTGCGATCTGATTCCAAAAGCTCCGGAGCTGCTGCTGCAATATAGGCTTCATAATCTTTCTCCTGACAGTAAATGGTTGCAGGATACATCTTCTTTTCCAGTTCCCCTGCAAGAAACAGCGGGAACAATCCTGAGCCAAAGATCACAGCCTTTTTTTTCTTTCTGATACGAAATACACTGCTCCGTTTTCCAGGTTCCCCATATCGTACAATGGCACGCTCTACTTCACGTATGGATATGCCATCACCCAGCTCACAGAGTCTGCATTTTTCCTCACATGGTGCAGTACATCCGTTACAGAGGATCATGGGAAATGGTGTGATCTTTTCATAGATAGCCAGAGCTTTCTTAAAGTTTCCTTTTGCAGCATAAAACAGCATTTCTTTTGTATCTGCTTTGAAAGGACAGGCTGCAACACAGTACGCCGGCTGTTCATGAACACAGAGGCTGATCATATGATCCATCTCTTCCTTTGACATTCGATTTACGTGATAAACATGAGTGGAACCTCTTTCCTGTATATATGTCATAACCCGATACTCCTTTCATTTCCAAAGGGGAGACAGTCTCCCGTCTCCCCTTATTATATCACATGATAAAATTATACTGACAGTTATTTCTCAAGTTCCTTTAATGCTGCAAGAACCTTTTCAGGACGGGCAGGAACACGTGTGATACGTGCGCCTGTAGCATTGTAGATCGCATTCAGGATTGCAGGATGAGGAGCATCCAGCGGAGCCTCCCCACAGCCGGCAGCACCGTAAGGACCGCTTGGGCGATATGTTTCATTGAAATGAAGTTCAATATCATCCGGCGCATCATTTGGATACGGAATGCCACAGTTCTTCAGAGAAGTATCATGGTTCAGATCCTCGAAATCTTCTGTAAGAGCAAGACCAATACCCTGTACAAGGCCGCCGTAGAAGTTGCCTTCTACAAGAAGTCTGTTCATGATGGTACCTACGTCAGCCACACAGGTGAATTTTTCAACTTTAACTTTACCTGTTTCTGTATTAACAGCAACTTCCGGAAGGAAGATCGTATACATGTAGGTTGCAAACGGATCACCCTGTGCTGTATCCTGATCGATCGGATGATCTGCACAGAAGGTTGTCACCCAGTTACCTTCATATTTTGTTGCAAGACCCTCAGCCACCATCTCATCATAAGTACGGAAGGTTCCGTCTTCTTTCTTCATGGCTGCCACAAGGTTTTCTGCTGCCAGACGACATGCATTACCTGACATAACCTGTGAACGTGATCCACCTGCAGGACCTGCATTAGGACATGTCTTGGTATCATTCATAACAAGTTTGATCTGTTCCGGTCTGATTCCTGCCTGACGAAGTGTTTCATGTGATGATACAAGAACCCCCATATCAGCGCCCTGTCCGTGATCTTCCCATGCAGCATACATTGTAACTGTTCCATCCGGATTCAGCTCTGCAAATGCGTTTGATGTATCAACACCATCAAGACCACAGCCATATACACCGAGAGATACACCGATACCATATTTGATCTTGCCATCAGAAGCTGCATTCTTTTCAGCCACACGTTTCTTAGCTGCTTCATACAGTGGACGAGCTGTCTTGAACAGTTCTTCTTCACAGTATACTTCAGGCGGATAACCTGTAGGGATCGTACTGCCTTCTGATTCTTTGTAACAGTTCATTTCACGGATATCGAAGGGGTCGATTCCCATCTTTGCAGCCAGAACATCTATCGCAATCTCAGATCCCATATAAGACTGAGGAGATCCGTAAGCACGGAATGCTGAACCCCATGCATGGTTTGTAAACACTGTTGTAGATTTGTTACGGATAGAATTGATTCCATAGCCTGCACCTGTAAACTGGGAAAGTCTCATTGTAAGCAGATCACCGAATTCTGAGTATGGACCATGATCCACATAGTTATTGCCCCAGAGTGCAAGAAGCTTACCATGTTCATCTGCTGCAAGCTTGATATTCATAAATGCAGGGGATCTCTTTCCTGTATAAGTAATATTCTGGAACTGATTAAATACCAGAGACACAGGACGTTCAAGGATCTTAACAGCAGCGCCGATCAGAGCCTCATTTGTAGGAGAGAACTTGTAACCAAAGGTTCCTCCTGCATGGTTCTGAACAATTCGTAAGTTCTCCATTGGCACACCGATACCATCAGCGATCATAGGCATATGCAGATGGATACCAATGGATTTGGAATGAACAGTTATCATACCGTCTTCGTCAATGTAACCATAACCGCAGTCCGGCTCAAGATGAAGATGAGGCTGACGTGAACAGTAAGATTCGATCTCAACCTGCTGTGAATCCGGAATGCTGTCCCAGTCAAAATCAGGACCCTTGATACAGTTTGTCTCAAAGAATGCGTTCGGAATACCGGGATGAATCTCTGCCGCATCCGGTGCGATGGCATCCATTGCATTCATATATGCAGGAAGCTCTTCGATCTCAACTTTAACTGCTTCTGCTGCTGCCCTTGCATGCTCTTCTGTATCAGCAGCTACGATGGCAATCGCATCACCAAACTGGAAGATTTTTTCATCGCAAAGTACAGGACGTTCGAAACCGTCTGTCTTGTTGTGTTTTGGAAGCATTACAAGACCATTGATCTTATTGGTTCCGCCTGCTGCCTTAATATCTTTTGCTGTGATAACACGAACAACACCAGGCATACTCTCTGCTTCTGCTGTGTCAATATTGAGAATATTTGCATGAGAAACCTTTGCCTGTGTAAGAGCAAGGCGAAGTGTTCCTGATGGCATCTTTAATGCATCATCTGCACCAAAATCCCAGGTACCTGTTACCTTCTGTGCTGCTGACGGACGGATATAATTTGTTCCAACAATAGAATCACCTGTCTGTTTGAACACAAGGTCTTCCTTTGTCATCTCGCCGCGCATAACTGCTGCTGCAGCCATAGTAGCATCGATCAGCGGCTTATAGCCTGTACAACGGCAGAGATTACGCTGTTTGTTAAACCAGTCTCTTACCTCCTCACGGGTAGGACTTGGATTATTGTCCAGAAGCACTTTTGCTGAAATAATAAATCCCGGTGAACAGAAACCGCACTGTGCGCATCCATATGCCATCCATGCAACCTGGATTGGATGCATATCAGAAAGTGTTCCCACACCTTCAATGGTTGTGATCTCTGCATGATCGGGAACACGGCTCATCTTGTAGATACAGGATCTTGTGACTTTTCCGTTCATAATAACATTACAGGCTCCACAGTGACCTTCACCGCAGCCAATCTTACATCCTGTAAGAAGAAGGTGATCACGGAGCACCTGCGCCAGTGTCTCATCCTTATCAAGAATAAGTATTCTCTCAACACCATTAATCTTCAATGTCTTTTTAATCATGTCCCATTCCTCCTTTTAAAAAAATTCATTTCAATCTTACTGATCTTCAGGCTTATGTGTTCCGCACGAATCATGGTCAGCTCCCCTGCCTGTCAGATCTTTCAGTCTCTCTATTCCTCTGGCGGAATAGAAAACAATGGAAGAGCTGCTCCCGTCCAGATTCTCACCGCTGAGCTTTAAAACATTTGCATTCTCATAATAATCGATGGGAAGCGTCCGGCTATATACAACCCCTGTACGCTCATCTTTTACCTGTACAGTAACTTCTTTTGCGGTAATCTCAAAAATCTTATCCATAAAAAAGTTCTCCTGTCCATGTTATTTTATATATCCATACTACCATAATTTTGCACAATTATACAAATTACAAATAATTAATAGTTGGCTATTTTATATATTGCAGACAATTTTATTTTGTTTTATTTAAAATTTTAACTATTTTTATTCTTTTATATGTTATAATAATATCAAATTTGTATAATATCATTGAAAGAAGGAGGTATCTAAATGCAGACAGGCGCCCTCATCGTGGCTGCGGGGAAATCATCACGAATGGGAGACTTTAAACCCATGCTTCAGCTTGGCTCCATTTCCATCGCACAGCGCGTGATCAATAATTTCCGGCAGGCCGGAATCTCCAAAGTAGTAGTGGTAACCGGATATCATGCAGATGTTCTGGAATGCCACCTGGCTTCCAATAATGTAGTCTTTCTTCGAAATGAGAACTATGCAAACACTCATATGTTTGATTCTGTCCGAATCGGACTTGAGTATCTGAAAGACAAAGTGGATACGGTACTCTTTACACCTGTTGATGTTCCGCTGTTCACAGCCCAGACAGTCACTCAAATGCTCTCTCTGGGGCGTCCCCTTGTAACTCCGGTCTGTAATGGCAATCCCGGTCATCCCATTCTGATCCGTTCCACACTGATTGATTCCATCCTAAGTGATGACGGAAAATCAGGACTTAAAGGTGCTGTGGATAACTGCGGGGAACCCATGTATTATCTTAATGTAAAGGATCCCGGTATTATTCATGATGCTGATACACCAGAGGATTATGCTGAACTTCTCCGCATACACAACCAGAGTCTGATCCGTTCTGAAATCCATATTCAGCTAGCCCGGGAAAAAGTTTTTTTTGATGAAAAACTCTATTCGCTGCTTACACTGATCCATGAAACAGGATCTGTCCGCGATGCCTGTGAGCGCATGCACATTTCCTATTCTACCAGCTGGAACCTGATCCATACCCTGGAATCACAGCTTCATGAACCTCTGATCATCAGAAGCCAAGGCGGTACAAGGGGAAGCCATAGCGAACTGACACCATACGGCGAAGAATTTCTGAAACGATATGCCCGTTTTTCAGAAGAAACACGTTCCTGTTCAAAAAAAATATTTGAAGAATGTTTCGGAGGGTTTTTAAATGCGTAACCTTTATCTGGTCCGGCATGGAAAACCACAGTATCCGGATGAACATTCTTACTGTGTAGGACAGACAGATTTCTCTCTATCCATGCTTGGACATCTGCAGGCAGTCCTTCTTAACGAAGAATTGTCCGATAAAATATCAGGGGTATACTGCAGTCCTTTGTTAAGAGCAGTTGAGACAGCAGGCCATATGGCACCTGAGCTTCCACATATCATTGTTTCTGATCTGTCAGAACGAAATCTGGGAGAATGGGATGGCCTTTCTTTTGATGAAATACGCCAGAGATGGCCGGACATTTATAAAGCGCGTGGGAATAACCCTGATCATCCGATCCCGGGAGCAGAAACTCCTGCTGCATCTGGTTTTCGCTTTTCGCAGGCAGTTCATAAGATTCTTTGCGCTTCTGAAGGTGATATTGCAGTGGTAACTCATACAGATGTAATCTCTTCTTATTTACATGCATTACATTCTGATATGTACAGCAGGCAGCGGTTTCGTCTGCCCTGCGGCTCTTACTATCATCTGGAAGTGAATGAAAAAAATAATATTTCTTTCTCTGATCCCAGTTATATACTGCCTCATCCTGAATTAAATGACGGACTATGTCTCAGGCTTCGCAATGCTGTTTCTCTGCCCCGTCATGTACAAGCTCACAGTGATGCTGTTACTGAACTTGCCTGTTGTTTATGCAATATGCTGGAATCCAATGGTTATATCTTTGACCAGAAGCTTGTTCGCTCCGGTGCACTTCTGCATGATATTGCCAGACTTCAGAGGCATCACGCGAAAACAGGCGGTGAACTTTTCTTACAGTTAGGTTATCCTGAGATCAGCCAGATCATTTCACAGCACCATGGTCTGTTGGAAGCCACGCTGGATGAAGCAGCTATTGTATTTCTGGCTGATAAACTGATTCAGGAAACACAGCGTGTAACCATAGAAAAAAGATTTGCCGACAGCATGAGTAAATGCAAAAGTCCGGAAGCTCGCAAAGCTCATGAGCAGCAGTTAGAACAAGCCCGCAAACTGCAGGACATGATACAATCACTCTGCCATATCACGCTTTAGTTCAGGCGGGCAGACGTACACAACTGGAGCAGAAAAATCACTTAATTTAGTTAGGAGGTATTTTATTATATGAGAACATTATTTCAGACAATAAAACAACAATTCCTGGAGGGAAACGATCTTGTACTTGTTTCCGTTACAGCATCCTCAGGGTCTACACCAAGAGGTGCCGGTTCCCGCATGCTGGTCGGAAAAAACGGCAGAATTTCCGGAACCATCGGAGGTGGAGCTGTAGAATATCGTGCTGAATGTATGGCATTGGATATTCTTGAAAAAAAGGAATCCTGCGAGCATGAATTCCGGCTGAATCATAAAGATGTTGAAAATATTGGTATGATCTGTGGTGGTGATGTTACGGCCTTTTTCCAGTATCTTGATCATAACGATCCGATTATTATGGAAATCACGGAAACTGCTGAAAAATTCTATGAAGAGCGAAAAGATTTCTGGCTGATCTGCGATCTTCTCACCACCTCCGGTGTGAGCCTCTACAGTCCTGCATGCGGTCTCATCGGAACTGCCAATGTTCCTTCTTCTGTATTATCTTCTTTGTCTACAAAGCCACACCGATATCACAGTGAAGATTATGATCTGTTTTCTGAACAGATTGGAACCTCAGGAACTGTCTATGTATTCGGCGGCGGACATGTCTCACAAAAGCTTGTCCCAATCCTTGCAAGCGTTGATTTTCGCTGTGTTGTCCTGGATGACCGGCCGGAATTTACAAATCCTGCTCTTTTCCCAGGAGCAGTTGAAACAATACTTTGTGATTTCAACCATCTGGACCAGTATGTTTCTATTACAGCTGCTGATTATTGCTGCGTCATGACACGTGGACATTCCTATGATACCATTGTACAGGCACAGCTTCTCGCTACACCTGCATGTTATATAGGCGTCATTGGAAGCCGTGCAAAAAAAGCTGCTGTATTTCACCGTCTGATTGAAGAATACAACATTAATGAACAAGATTTAAACCATATCATCTCACCTATAGGACTGGAGATCAAAGCAGAAACACCGGCTGAAATCGCCATCTCCATCACAGGACAGATGATCCAGGTTCGCGCTGACAGAAAGGCTACATCAAAATGATGGCAAAATCAGTATATAAAACTGTAATATTTGGTGCCGGACAAATTGGACAAATGACCGCAAGACTTCTCAGCAGTCCCTGTCAGCTCCTGTGCTTTGCTGATAATGACCCCCATAAACACGGATCATATATTGGAAATATTCCAGTCTGTTCTCCGGATACTGCAGCAGCACTTCTCCCGGATCTGGTCATCCTGGGAGTTCTGGATGAAGAACGGCGCAATTCTATGATAAAGCAGATGGAAAACTTAGGTTATCACGGACCTTTTCGTGATCCCTCCGTCCTTCGCATGTTTGACGCACGGGTTGCTGTTATGCGTCTTTTATCTGAGCAGATCTATCAATTGGATATTCCGGGAAATGTTGCAGAACTAGGTGTTTTTCGAGGTGAATTTTCTTCCCTGATCAGTGCAGCCTTTCCAGACCGAAAAATCCATCTTTTTGATACTTTTGAGGGCTTTTCAGAAAAGGATATCACAATAGAAGCCTCCGGTAATCTGTCCCGTGCCAAAACAGGTGATTTTTCTTCTACTGATATTGACTCTGTTCTTCATGTTATGCCTGATCCTACACGTACTGTGATCCACAAAGGATGGTTTCCGGATACCTTTTCCGATGTCACAGATGAAACTTTTTGTTTTGTATCTCTGGACGCAGATCTCTATGCTCCAACTGCAGCCGCACTTCCTCTGTTCTATGAACGCCTGGCCACCGGAGGAGTTCTCCTGATCCACGATGTGTACAGTACACAGTTTTCCGGATGTCGAAAAGCGGTCGGGGAATTCTGTCTGAAAAACCATCTGTTTGCAGATCCTGTATGCGATCTGCATGGAAGCGCAATGATCCGAAAATTATAAAAAGAAACGCCGGAACCGGTATTTACCGGAACCAGCGTTTCTTTTTCATTTATTTATTTATTGTATAGCCCTTTTCCACGTCCATGCCTAACCTTTATAAAATTCCTTTCAGAACATTTTCCAACGCTTCTCATGGAAGTAATTTCAGGACTGGCCAATCAAAAAAATAACCGCTAGAAGCCTTGATTTCTAGCGGTTCTACGTGCGTTAGAGGTTGCTGCGTGCCAGTGGCACGCGTTTAGCAACGACCGGAGCGAAGCGTAGATCGAACCCGTTCGAGTCCGACCCGGACTCGAATAAAAAATAAGACAGTGCATATACACTGTCTTATTTTTTATTAGCGTGCGTTAGAGGATTCGAACCCCCGGCCTTTTGGTCCGTAGCCAAACGCTCTATCCAGCTGAGCTAAACGCACATCCTTGTGAAGTTCTTATCTCGTGTCCCTCACAACAATGAGTATTGTACTCTATACTGGAGCATTTGTCAACACTTTTTTTGAATTTTTTATTTTTTTCTTTTGATTCGCAAAATTATAACAATTTACAACTATTCTGTAATGATATCAGTACACAGGTACACCAAAATACCATCGCAGTCCTGTTTTCATTAATTCCGCCGCAAAGCCTCGATCGGGCTCAGTTTTGCTGCTTTCTTCGCAGGATAAATTCCAAAGAATACTCCTACTGCACAGGAAAACAAAGTCGCCGCCATAATTGTACTCAGGCTGATTCCCGGAGTGATGGACATTCCCATACTGCTGCTTATGATTGAACAGATCACATATCCGCCAATCACACCCAGAACAATTCCTATCACCCCTCCAATCACCGTCAAAATTGCCGCCTCTGCCAGAAACTGCATCATAATAGAAGAGGTTTTCGCTCCCAGTGACTTACGGATACCAATCTCTCTGGTACGTTCTGTTACGGAAACCAGCATAATATTCATAACGCCGATACCGCCAACCAGAAGGGAAATTCCCGCCACAAAGGAGATAAAAGCAGTCACCATATCCAGCATCTGATTCATAGAGCTCATAATATCCTGAAAGCTCTGTACCTGAAAGTAATCTTTTCCTGCACACTGATGTCTTTTTTCCATCAGTTTTACCACTTTGTCAGCAACATCCTGACTGTTTAAGCTCTTATCTGCCTGCATTGTTACTGAGAAAAAGTAATCGGATACACCGGTGAATTCATTCATTGTAGTATAGGGAACATTAATAGTCACCGGCATTCCCTCATAAGTATAACTGACAAAGGTTCCATTTTCTTTCTGGGTTGTCACCCCGCAGATACGAAGACTTTTGGTCAGTCCATAACAATTGACATCTACAGTCATTCCAACCACATCATCTGTGCCAAAGAGTCTTTTTGCATCTGCATCGGAAAGCACACAGACATTTTTTGCTTCCTGAACTTCATTTTCCCCGAAATATACTCCATGCTTCATGGTGGCATTATTTAACAGCTTTGCATCCGGTCCCTCACCCGTCAGCATAAGAGAAAAATTTCCCTTACCTGTGGTAGTTTCTCCACTGAATGAATCCGAAACATTTACTCCTTCTATACCGTCTACCGCCCGGATTGCTTCCACATCATCCGCAGTGATCCACTCCTCATCTGTCTGTGCCTCATCGCTGACACTGATGGCAATCTGCCCGCCGCCGATATCATCAATTTCACTGTTCATCTGGTTCTTGGTTCCTTCACCCACAGATACAATGGCAATTACAGAAGCAATACCAATGATAATGCCAAGCATAGTCAGAAAAGAACGTCCCTTATTTGCCATAATGTTATGGACTGCCATCTTGATATATTCATACAGATTACTCATCGGCATCCTCTCCTGTCTGCTCAGGAACTGCCTGTACTTCCATTCCCTCTGTGTAATCACCCAGGTCTGCGATTACTTCTTCGCCTTCTTTGATTCCATCCGTAATTTCCACATAATCCTCTGAACTGATTCCTGTGGTAATATTTCTCTTTGTCACCAGTCCATCTTCTATCACATAGCAGAAGGAGCCTTCTTTTCCGATATTGACCACTTCCACAGGAAGAGTCACCACATTTTTCGCAGAAGCCGCATAAATCTTAACCTTTGCATCTACTCCCAGGAAAATATCTTCATCCGGATCATCAATGCTTACTGTCGCTGAAATGATCGGCGTTCCTTTTTCATTCTGCACCGCAATATGACTCATTTTTGTTACAGTACCCTGATAAGTATTATCCCCCAAGGTAATCTCAACAGACTGCCCCTCTTTCACTGTATTGTAATCATATTTAGAGAGAGTCACATCCACACTTGCCTTGTCTGTATTCTCAATAGTAAACAGTTCCATCCCCTGAGTAACTGCTGCTCCCTGCTTAATATCTGCCTTGGATATGATTCCGTTAAATTCCGCGGTGATTCCTTTCTTTCCTTCCTTCACCAGCTCCTCGACTGATTTTGCGTCCAGTTCGGAAAGATTATCTGTTACTTTCAGTTTCTCTTTTTCTTCTTTTGTCAGGCTTGTGGAATCTGCCTCTGCGATAGCTTTCTCAGAAGCCAGATCTGACTGAAGCTCTGCAAGTTCATCGCTTGCTGTCTCAAGTGCACTTTCCAGAGCAGAAGTATCCGCAGTTACTGTCCCGCCATCACTTCCACTGTAATCATATCCGTAGGAGGAAGAATCTTCCCCATCGCTGTCATCTGCATCTGAACCGTCTGAAATTCCCCATGAGTAATCTGCACTGCTTTCTGTGAAATCAGAAAGTACCGGCATTTTCGGTGTCTGCTGCTTAAGATCATTATAAGTCTGCTGTGCCTGCTGCATTGCGAGCTGTGCCTGTGTTCTTGCAGCCTCCGCATTATCCAGAGCCTGTGTATTCTCATCTGAAGGGTCTGCCTGCCATGTTGCAAATGCCATCTGATATGTGGTGTCTGCCTGATTATAATCGCTTTGTGCCTGATTATACTGTGCATTCAGATCTGAGAGCTGCTGCTGGTACTGCGGAAGAGTCTCCGTCTTGTATGTATAAAGTGCGGCCTGATATTTACTCTGGATTTCCTCCTGTTTCTTTGCCTCTGCCTGGGCTTTTGCCTGAGCTTCCTGCTGCTGTGCCTGAGCCTGGGCTGCTGCCTGTGCGGACGCCTGAGCTGCCGCTTCACGCTGTGCCGCTGCTGCAGCCGCTGAGATCTGTGATTTCAGAGACGAGACATAAGCCTTTTTATCCTTTATTTTCTTCTCAAGCTCCTGAACATTCTTTTTGGCATCCTTCTGCTTCTTCTCTGCTTTGTCAGATTTATTTCTTGTATCTTTTGTATCGTACTTTGTTGATTTCAGATTCAGTTCTGCTTTCCGATTATCTTTCTCCAGATCCTCTGTATTAAACTCGATCAGTTTTGTTCCCTTTTTCACCACATCTCCTTGGTCAAAAGAAACCGTTTTCAGCTCTGCATTTACAGGAGAATAATAGGTCTTCTCCTCTTCACTTCCCACTGTTCCTGTAGCATCTACAATTTCCTCAACATCACCCTTCTCTGCAATTACCACCTGAACCTGCGGGATCTGATTTTCTGTGGAATTCCTCTGACCTGCTACTGTAACTCCGCCGGCAACAACGAGAACAGCCGCTGCTCCAATAATAATTTTCTTTTTACTTTTCTTTTTTTTCATAATATCTGTCTCCCTGTAACCGGATTTATGCATCCAGCTGGTTTTTTATATATTCTTCTTTCCCATAGTTTTTATTGATAAAATCTGATTCTATCTTTCCATCCATAATTCTGACTACACGCCTTGCCTGAGCAGCAATCCCATTATCATGTGTGATCAATATGACCGTTTTTCCCTGCTCGTGCATACTTTTAAGAATCTGAAGAATCTCCTTACTGGATGCAGAATCCAGATTTCCTGTAGGTTCATCTGCCAGGATCACCGGTGGCTGGGCCGCGATTGCTCTTGCAATAGCCACCCTCTGCTGCTGTCCTCCTGACATTTCATTTGGTCTGTGATCCATACGTTTCTCAAGCCCTACCATGGTCAGTGACTCTACTGCCAGCTTATGTCGCGTTTTTCTGTCTACCCCTCTGTAAACCAGCGGTAATTCCACATTTTCAATTGCAGTCAGATTTGAGATCAGATTAAATCCCTGAAAAATAAATCCGATCTCCCGGTTTCTGACTTCTGAGAGTTCATTATCTTCCATTGTGGACACATCAGTTCCATTCAGAAAATATTCGCCGGATGTAGGCACATCCAGACAACCCAGCATATTCATAAATGTAGACTTTCCCGAACCTGACTGTCCGATAATAGCAACAAACTCACCCTTATTAATTTCCAGATTAATATGATCCAGCGCCCGTACTTCATTCTCGCCGGGATTATATATTTTACACAAATCTTTTACTCTGATCAGCGCTTCCTCCATCTTTCCCTCCTGTCTATTAAATATCCTGCTCCAATCCAGATCTTACAGAATCGCAACCTGTCTTTCGTAAGATATCAGAAATACCTTTTACAATCATAACCTCACTTATATGTTAAAAGGGCAGCGCTTCAGTTTTCCAAAAGCTCTGCCCTTATCTGCGGAATCTGCAAGTCTCTGTTATCAGAAACGATACAGCTTCCACGATTTCTTCATATTTTTATTCCGCATCTGCCTGACTTTTTATGCTTCCAGCAGAAATGCCTTATATGCTTTCTTAGCTTCGTAAATATCTGCCTTACTTGTCACTTCCCATGGTGCATGCATACTGAGCACTGCCACACCGCTGTCAATGACTTCCATTCCATAAAGCGCTGCGATATAAGCGATTGTTCCGCCTCCGCCTACATCAACTTTACCAAGTTCAGCTGTCTGGAACGCAACTTCATGGCTGTCAAAAATATTTCTGACTCTTGCCACGTATTCTGCATTTGCATCATTCGAGCCGGATTTACCTCTTGCTCCGGTAAATTTATTTAATACGATACCTCTTCCAAGATAAGCTGCATTCTTTTTCTCAAATGCCTCCCCATAAGCCGGATCATAACCAGCACTTACATCAGAGGAAAGCATACTGGAATTCTTCAGAGTTCTTCTCAATCTCAGATCACTGTAGCATCCCATTACATCCAGAAGTTCAGCCACTGCGTTCTCAAAGAAACGTGACTGCATACCGGTTGCACCTACGCTTCCAATCTCTTCTTTATCAGTAAACAGACAGCAGGAAGTGTGTTTCGGGGTGTCCATCCCAAGCATTGCAAGCAGAGAAGTATATGCGCACACTCTGTCATCCTGTCCATAAGCAGCGATCATACTTCTGTCCAGACCACACTCTCTTGCTTTTCCTGCCGGTACGATCTCCAGCTCTGCAGAAAGAAAATCTTCCTCTTCCATATCATACTTCTCTTTAAGGATATTCAATACATTCTGTTTTACTGCCTCTTTCTTCTTATCATCTTCCATGTCTTTCAGTGGTCTGCTGCCGATCAGGATGTCCAGATTCTCTCCCTCGATCACTTCTGTCGCTTTTTTTTGCATCTGCTTTCCTGCAAGATGGATCAGAAGGTCTGTGATATATACGATCGGATCATCCTCATCCTCACCGATATTTACTTCTGCTGTACTTCCGTCTTTCTTTACCACTACGCCATGGATTGCCAGGGGAAGAGTCACCCACTGGTATTTCTTAACACCGCCATAATAATGGGTATCCAGATATGCAAGATCCGTATCCTCATATAATGGATTCTGTTTGACATCAAGACGTGGAGAATCAATGTGTGCTCCCAGAATATTCATTCCCTCAGAAATATCATCCTGTCCGATATGAAACAGTGCAATGATCTTCTTCATTCCGACTGTATAAACTTTATCTCCTGCTTTCAGTTTCTCACCCTTCGCAGTCTTCTCTTCCAGAGATTCATAACCTGCTGCCCGTGCTTCTCTGATGATCTGCGTCACACATTCACGCTCTGTTTTTCCCACATTAAGAAAATTGCGATACGCTTTTGCAACCTGCTCCAGTTCTTTTTCTTCTGCTTCTGTATAAGAAAGCCATGCATTTCTACGTTCCATTTACTGTTCCGCCTTTCTTTATGACTGTCATTCATAGTATTGCTTTGATAACGGTAACTATTCATCAGTTCGCTATTATGTAATGGTATTGAACAATTACCTGTTTTTCATTATAAAACATCCTCTGAAAATTTTCCATATGATTAATATTTATTTGTCAGTGGACATTATGATTCATTTCCGCTATAGTTGATGGCAGGTTAATGTTTCTCCTCTCAAATTCATTATTTGCGAGGATTATTATAAAAATATCTGCAATACCAGGAGGTTCTGTCATGAAAAATTCAGAGGAACTGCGTCAGCAGCTTCGTTCCATAAACCGAAAAAGTTATCCGGCATATAAAGGGCTGAAAGGTCTGTATCATTTTGGAAATTATATTCTGTCCATCGACCATGTGCAGGGAGATCCTTTTGCTTCTCCCTCTCATGTCAGCATTCAGATTTCACACAGAGATGCCGGATTTCCCGTCGAATATTATAAAGATACACTTACCGGGACTACTCTTTGCGACTATCTTACACGTCAGTTTGAAAAACAGGTCAGTCAGTACAGCTTTCGTGCAAAAGGCTCCGGCAAAAGCGGCCTGCTCACTGTCAGTCATTGTGGTCAGGAGATTCTTTCCCGGACAGCCTGTGAAATAACAGAAAAAGGCATAACCGCCCGCTTTTTTGTGGGCTTCCCTGCTAATGGCCGCACGATCAATGCCACTGAACTGGAGAAAATCCTTTTTGATTTTCTGCCTGTATGCATTCAAAAATCCTTTTTCTATTCCAGCCTTAATGCAAAGGAATTACAGAATTATATAGAGCTTGCAGAGGATCAGGAATTTATCCGTCAGACGCTGCCCGCAAAAAATCTCTGCGCATTCATAGCCGACGGCTCCATCCTCCCAAGAGAAAGCGGTATTTCCTCCCGCCCTATGAAAGCTTCCGTTCCCTTTACTTCTCCGGACAGTCTGCGCATTTCCATAAATCTTCCCCATAAAGGAAAAATCACAGGCATGGGGATTCCAAAGGGAATCACTCTGATCGTAGGCGGTGGATATCATGGCAAATCCACGCTTCTGAATGCACTTGAACTTGGTGTATACAATCATATCCCCGGAGATGGACGTGAATACGTGATCACAGATGCAACTGCTGTCAAACTGCGTTCAGAAGATGGCCGTTTTATCAAGGATGTGGATATTTCCATGTTTATAAATGATCTTCCAAACAAGAAAGATACCCGCTGTTTCTCTACACTGGATGCCAGTGGAAGCACTTCCCAGGCAGCCGGTATCGTAGAAAGCATGGAAGCCGGAAGCCACCTTTTTCTTCTTGACGAAGACACCTCCGCAACTAACTTCATGGTTCGCGATGCTTTCATGCAGCAGGTTATTCAGCGTGAGAAAGAGCCGATCACTCCGTTTCTGGAGCGTGCAGAGGATCTTTATAAAAAAGCAGAGATTTCTACAATTCTTGTTGCCGGAAGTTCCGGGGCATTCTTTCATATTGCAGATACAATTATCCAGATGGACAATTACGTTCCAAAAGATATTACAGCTTCTGTCAAAAAATTATGCAGCCAATATCCTCTGCCTGCTGTTTCAGTTACTAATTTTCAGCTTCCGCACAGCCATCGCATTATGAGCAGACCTGCCGAATCTTCTAAGCGCCTCATACATAACAGTCGTGGAAATCATTCCGATTCCGGTGCCGCAAAACCTGAGCGCCTGAAAACCAGAATCTCCGGAACAGATGGCTTCTCTCTCGGCAGACAGGAGATTGATCTCCGCTATACAGAACAGCTTATTGACGCAGAACAGACCGCTGCCTTAGGTCTCCTGCTGAAATATGCAGTTGAACATCTGGCAGACGGCAGACGTACCCTGCCTGAGATTGTGCAGTTTCTCTGGAAAAATCTCTCTTTACATGGTCTGTCCTTCTTTACGGAGAATCAAAAAATTTCCTGTGGTTACGCTACTCCCCGTATTCAGGAAATTTATGCCTGTCTTAATCGTTACAGAGGTTTATAAGAAAGAATCCTGCTTCAGTGACATAATAAAATCACCGCTTCTCCGTCGATCTTGTCGGCTAAGCGGTGATTCACGTTCATTTTACACTTTTTAGGGAAAGGAAAGATTTTCTCTTAAGGTACGTCATTTCCTTAAGATGTAAATATCATAACCTATAAATGTGAGAGAAATTTGTCTAATTTCTAATATAATTATAAAATTTATAAAAAAACTGCAAAAATTTGTTACTGTTCACTCCGTTCTCAGCAACACAAAAATTTTACACTTTTAGAAATTTTGCAGGAATCAGTTGCATCTCCCTTTCAATCCGTTATAATATTAGATGTATGTAACTATTTAATAATCAAAGAAATCTCTGCAGAACAGTTATCTGATATAGAGCTGCATAACACAACAAAGGTTAGTACACCGTTTTCGAAATAACTATACCACTCACTTGTCTGCGAATCCGATTGCACAGGTATAAAAGCCTCAGCGTAGCCCGTACGCCTGCGTTTTTATACCTGCACACTCGAATCCGCATCTTACGCGATAGGTATAGTTATTTACGAAACGATGTACCAGGAAAGAGGAAAATAAATGTTTAGAAAAATAGATAAAACCAGTACATTCAACGATGTTCTGAAACAAATTATCGAAAATATCCAAAACGGAGAATTACAACCCGGCGATGCACTTCCTGCTGAACGTATTCTGGCAGAAGAATTCGGAATCTCCAGACCAGCATTACGAGAAGTCCTAAAGGCTCTTTCCCTGCTCGGGATTACTGTCAGCGTACATGGCGGTGCCAATTATATTGCAACTGATCTTCACAGCTGTCTTACTGAACCTCTGTCTATCATATTTCAAATGTACAACAGCAAAATTCAGGATGCATTGCAACTTCGAGGCGCACTGGAAAGCAAAGCTGCTTTTCTCGCCGCCCAAAACTGTACACCGCTGGATGCTGCTGAACTCCAGCTTATCATTGCCAGACTGGACAGCACTCAGGATGAAAAAATCCGCGGTGATCTGGATCGTGATCTACATCTGAAAATTGCTCAGATTTCTGCCAATCCATTAATACTGAGTGTCTTAAATGCCTCTGCACAGATTACTGAAAATATGATCGTTGGAATACGTTCCTATCTTATGCAGAAAAATAACGATGCACCGGAGATTGATTCCCAGCACACTCGGCTTGTTCAGGCAATAACCAATAATGATTCACCTCTTGCAGAAAAAGTTATGAACGAACATATGCATACTATAGAATATCTCCTGAATGAAATTACGTCTGACAACCTCACAATTTCTGATAACGTTCAACAACCATAAATTACCCTGATCATGTTATCAAAAATTATATGTCAGACCCACTTATCAAACCTATGGCAATCCTCTAAAATCATACTTTATCTGGAGAATTGCCATATCTGCTTTACAATCATTCTGTTTCTTCACTGAAAATCTCGCACATCAGCCTTGCCCCTGTTTTAAATCCCATGGCAAAACTTTCTTCCAGCTCTTGTGGATATATTTCCATATGTTTATTCATCAGTTCATCCAGTTCTTCAGCAAGCTCATCTGTCAGTTGAACTCTCAATTTCTGATAGCACTGGTATGCCTTCTCTTTTTTCTCTTTACATAAATCATCATGCATTACTGACATTTCATTTTTTTCTCTATTGTCATTATCCATATACATACCATACAATTTCCGAATCACATTTTCCATATATTTACCCAGTCTCTCTGAAAATATTTATTTACTGCATTCTAGAGCGTGTCTGAAAAAGGCTTTCTGCAAGATGTGCGTCACAATTTGTGGGATATTTTGCCCGGATGAGGGCGCCGTAGCGGGCTACGGCAACTGAATTCGGGTGAAATATCCCGCAAAGTGGGGCGTGCAGATTGCGGGAATGATTTTTCAGACACACTCTAATGTTACAAGTATTCCCCACATATTCATAACTCACTCATACTATCGCATCAAATTGATTCTTACAACAGTCTCGCAGGATAACCTTTCTATTTCAAAGCGGAGAAAAGTAATACTAATGTGTATTATAAATTTGTGTTATATCAATGTCAATCCTGTGTAACTATACTTTATATCATAACAGTGATTACGGAGATCAAAATTATAGCAATCCTCGTAAATAATGCATTTAAGACAGTTCAGCAGAGTGCGAAAGACAAGGAAGATATCTGCAGGCGTGCTGATGCACGGCAAAGATATCTGACGCAGGATTTCACACTCTGATGGGCTGGATTAAGATGCATTATTTCAGAGGATTGCTATAGAATAAGCAATATCAATTATGATAACCATTCACTAATAAATGTTTATACAGGAGGGATAATCATGCCAAACGACTTTATTGTCCGGCCAAAATGTACAGATAAAAAAGAAGACAGATCAATCACCATGACCATTCGCCTTGAACGTGAACTGCAAGAACAATATGATGACTTGTCTGCCAAAAGCGGACGCTCAAGAAATGAATTAATGTGCATGGCACTCCGCTATGCACTTGATAATCTGAAATTTATCGAATAAATTATATGTATATGCGGAAAAAAGTCCCTGAAAATATCTGAATAAATGAATGATTATTTAAGTATTGTATGAAATAATGTTATAATTGACGAACTAATACTCATAGATATACAATTACTTCAATAACAGCAATAAATTATCTGACATTATTTACCATATTACTTTATACAGGGAGGTTTTTTTATGCATTCATTATCAGATTCTACTCAGGGATACACTTACACCATTAAATGGATGTTCGGACTGCCAGAAGTTATGAAATCCATGCACGATATGGATATTCATGAAGGCAGCACGATTCGTGTTCTCCGCAAATTCCACGATTCTCTTATAATTTCTTCTGCAAACCGAAAGATCGTTCTTGGAAATGAAGTTGCAGACAGAATACAGGTATAGTGCTTTATATTTAAATGTGGCGAAATTTACAAGACAAAGGCCGGATAAATGCTGTAACATTCAGCATTTATCCGGCTTATTCTTATCTCTGTTCTATCAGGCATCAGTTCTCCGGCTTAATAATTGTTCTCTGAATTACAAGAAGAAAGAGGCGCAAATAAGGTATACAACTGTAAACATTGTGTTCAAGTGCGTTTAAACCTATAAGCAAAAAAATAAGAGAAACGCTGTAAAATCAACGTTTCTCTCACTTAAAATCATGCCGCAGACCGGAATCGAACCGGTACGGGTATCACTACCCACGGGATTTTAAGTCCCGGGCGTCTGCCAGTTCCGCCACTGCGGCATATGGAACCTATAGGGCTCGAACCTATGACCCTCTGCTTGTAAGGCAGATGCTCTCCCAGCTGAGCTAAGATTCCATACTACTTATGCAATTACTTCGTCAGCAAATGCTAACGACCCAGAAGAGACTCGAACTCTCGACCTTCGCCGTGACAGGGCGACGCTCTAACCAACTGAGCCACTGGGCCAAAATAATTTAAAAATGGACCTTCGGGGACTCGAACCCAGGACCGACCGGTTATGAGCCGGTTGCTCTAACCAACTGAGCTAAAGGTCCAAAAAGCCGATGATCGGACTCGAACCGATAACCTGCTGATTACAAATCAGCTGCTCTGCCAATTGAGCCACATCGGCATGTTGTAACAGAATCAAGCCTCAAAAATCACATTTCCATTATTTAAATGACTCCAAGGGGATTTGAACCCCTGTTACCGCCGTGAAAGGGCGGTGTCTTAACCGCTTGACCATGGAGCCAAAACTCCCCCTGTTGGACTCGAACCAACGACACTGCGGTTAACAGCCGCATGCTCTACCGACTGAGCTAAGGAGGAATAAAGGTTTTTGCACCTTCAAAACTACATACATGTTGACATTTCCTTGAGATTCATTCTTCCTGCGATTCTTGGTCAAGCCCTCACCCGATTAGTAACAGTCAGCTCCATGTGTTGCCACACTTCCACCTCTGCCCTATCTACCTCGTCGTCTTCAAGGGGGTTTACTTCTTTCGAATGGGATATCTCATCTTAAG